>CAJOPP010000495.1 GCA_905236365.1 uncultured Lachnospiraceae bacterium | reverse complement strand
GAGCCGCCCGGTCACGCTGGAAGAGTGGCAGCGCCGCCCCCGCCCCCGCCGCCTCGCGGAACCCTTCCTGCGGATTTTTTCGATTTGGATGTAAGTATTTCCCACAACCCTTTGGGCTGTGGGAAATACTTATAGACTACCAATCATCTTGTGCATCGATATTCATTTCAAGCTTGTAATAAATGTCAATATCCCTTATCATAGCGTCAATCTCCGCGTCTGCAAGGTCATAAGTCCATTGTTGCAATTCATTGATCGTAATAATTTCTTCAATCGCGGTTCTGTATCTGCTTTCGATCACGCGCATACCGTTTGCACGTTCATTGATATAATCATCCAGCTCTCTTAATACCTCCGCTTTAGAAGAGCGTGTTTTGATGACAAATGTAATCGGAAAATGTAATACCTTATCAATATCAAGTAAATACTTGTCATAATTGTTTACTTCTGTCACCTGAAAGAAGCGGCCAACAGGGCGCATAACAAAGTCAATACCGCCGTCGTTAGCATTTGTACGACCGGTTTTGAATAGCTGCAGTTCTTCTTCCCTGATTGTATCGAGACTGTATCCGAAATAAACCTTTATGTTACTGTAGTGGTTTTTAAGAATAGCATAGCTGATTATTTCAAAGATACGCGCCTCTGCATCTTCTGTAAGTAAATCGTTAATCCGCTGTTTCTTTTCTGCATAGTCTGTTAATTTCTTCATTTGTTGCAAAATAGTTAGTAACGCATGATCTTTTTTCATGAGTAATTCGATATATTTTTCAATAATCTTACAACACGTTTTGCTAATATCATACTTATTAACATAGAGATAATCAATGTGCAGTAAATACCTTCCGCTATCAATTACAATGAGATCATTTGAGACGTTGGAAAACTTGTTTTTAAACTCTCCATTAACGCGGGAATTCAAGGCGTGGTTTTGGAGTTTACTGCCGCCATATAGAGTGCGATAGAAATTTAACAGGAGAGTATAATCATATCCTCCGAATTCTCTATACTTTTCGGGCTGATTATAAAATTCATCCTGATAATAATATAGAATGGAGTATATAGCATATATATTTGCAAGGCTGCGTCGCGTTTTGCTGTTGCCGTGTACCGCTTTCATCTTCTTGTTAAGGTATTGCAGCAGCATACTATTATCGTAAATAGATTGATATTCTTCAGGATAATCTTCGATCAGAATACTTTTAATAAAATCTTCCGTAATTTTCATGACCTCTTATCCTCTTACATATTTTGATTTTGCATTTGTTTTACGTACCTTTTCTTTGATCAACACTTTGCCATTATATTCTGTTGAAATTCCTGTGCGTCGCAATCCAATCTTGAAGTATTCTTCATTCATTTCAATACCAACAGCTACCCTACCCAATTTGACTGCCACCGCAGATGTGGTAAAAGAACCTGAAAATGGGTCTAATACTACGTCCCCGGCATTTGATGAAGCTTTAATAATTCTTTCAAGCAGCAATTCCGGCTTCTGCGTAGGGTGGTTCTCGTATTCATTCATTTTAAAACGTACGCGGCTAAATTCCCATACATTTCCAGGAACTTTTTCAGTGTTGTATGGTTGCGGAGGGTTTTTCCTGTAGTCAATCAGCTTGCGCTTTGCCCCTGTTTTTGCCTCAACCATAATATCCTCATTATTGAATGTGTATTTTGCCTTTGCGTTTTTGTTAATCATTAAAATTGGTTCATAGAGAGACCCGTACATTTTTTTGCTTTGTACGCCTGAACTATCATAGGACCATATAATGCGACATAAGACATTATATTTTTCTGAAATATATACATCTAAATATGGCATATGCTGAGTAGCTGTCATAAAATACATGGTGCCATCATCCCGTAGAACTCGAAGACACTCGTCGATCCATTTTTTGCACCAATCGACATAGGCTTGCACACTTTCCCATTTATCGCTGCTGTTTCCGAAATCTTTACCTATGTTATAAGGGGCATCTGCAAATATAAGATTGACTGAGCCGCTTTTCATGCTTTTTAATACAGCCAGGCAATCGCCCAATATGGCCATGGAGTTATCATTGTGCCTTTCCTCAAATTCCAAAGAATCTGTAAAAAGGTTTGTGAAATGATACGGCCTTGACTGGACGACAGGCAACAAAGCAGGCGGACACGCAGCGGTTTTTTCCTGCGTAAGTAATGAAATCTCTGGCACTAGGTCAAAAGATAATTGAACAGGTTCATACATTGTAGTTACCCCTTTCGCGGATGGTGTTATGCTGTCCTCTCGCTGCTTATATCTCCATATCCGTACTCCCTGGCAGGTTTTCGCGGGTGTGGAGGAGCAGGGTGTCGCCGGCGCGGAGGCGGGTGGAGCCGTTGGGGATGATGACGCTGCTGCCGCGCTTGACCATGACGAGGATCGTCTGGCGCGAGATGTCCAGATCCCGGACCAGGCAGCCGTTCCAGGGGCTTTTCTCCAGCAGCACGACCTCCTTGAGGTTGATCTTCGTGTGGTCGCGCACCGGCTCCGCGCCGAGGACGATG
>CAJOPP010000494.1 GCA_905236365.1 uncultured Lachnospiraceae bacterium | reverse complement strand
GCAGAACAGCATACGGATAAAGACTGAAAAGGGTAATATATATTTTGATCCCTTTCATATGACCGAAGAGCCGCATGATGCGGATTTCATCTTTGTGACACATGACCATTACGATCATTTTTCGCCGGAAGATATAGATAAAGTCAGCTGCGAGAAAACCATTCTGATCATTCTAATATCATTAGTCCGGAAGTGGCTATTCCGACGCATTACGGAAGTGTTGTCGGCAGTCCATCTGATGGAGATACCTTTGCGGGACTTGTGAAATCCCCGATTAAGGCAGAGTTAAAGATACGGTTCTAAAATCCACTGGACATCGTGAGCCCTTCGAAATCATTCGTAACTGCCGGATATCAGCAGGATGTCATTTCTCTTTTTCTATTGTCAGAATTTAGTTCTGACGGTATAATAATACTTAATTGGATGCATTATTGAATGATTTGCGATTGGTTGTCGTAAGGACCTGAATGGAGGAGCAATATGGTGAATAACTCCCAAAAACATAATTTATCAGCATTATTTTTTTGCATGGCATGTATTGCGTTGAATCTTTTGCTTGGTATTATCGTTTCCAAATTTGAGTTGCCACTTTATCTGGATACGGTGGGAACAATTGTGGCTAGTGCAACGGGAGGATTTTTGCCGGGTGTGATAGTTGGATTTACTACCAATATCATTAAAAACATATATGACTATACGGCATTATATTATAGTGTGCTTAATGTATTAGTAGCTTTTTTTGCAGCATGGCTTACTGAGCGTGGCTGGCTGAAAAAGAAGAGAGGCATACTTGGTATGATCATTGTATTTACTCTGATAGGTGGTGGATTAGGTTCATTTATCCCATGGTTTCTTGATGGACTTCCTTATGATAGTGAATTTTTAAGTACGGTCTTTTCTGATATGGGATTTAGTCTTCAAACGGTGTATATTCTTTCCAATATATCCCAGGATGCGTTGGACAAGACTGTTACAGTGTTTTTGGTACTTTTCATACTGCAACTGATCCCTCAACAATATTACTGTTACTT
The DNA here is from genome assembly GCA_905236365.1 of uncultured Lachnospiraceae bacterium. Lineage (GTDB taxonomy): Bacteria > Bacillota > Clostridia > Lachnospirales > Lachnospiraceae > CAG-590. The sequence continues at coordinate 1,820 of CAJOPP010000494.1, read as the reverse complement.
TAGATTTACAGGATGGATGCAGACACCTGTTTCCACAGAGGATGACGCTTCACAGGATAATTCCGTTGTTAGGGTCATGTCCTTGAAGACAAAAGTGATGCTGGTATTTAGTCTCTCGCTTACAACAGTTGCTGTGGTCATTGTCGTGATCAGTATGAAAGTGTATCGTAAAACAATCGTCAAAGAACACACACAAATTGCACAAGCTGCTGTTGAAGTTGCAGCAAGTATATTGGACGGTGATGAGATAGATGAATATCTGATAACCTGTGGCAATACACACGAATACAGAGAAAAGGAACAGCTGTTACAAACAATACTTTATAGCGCTACAGATGTCATCAGTTTGTATGTATATAAGATAGACGAAGAAGGAAGTCACGTTGTTTTTGATTTAGACGAGGAGGACGTACCCGGTGTAAAAAAAGATGATATATCCGCGGAAGCAATAGGCACTGTCATTCCGATTGACCCGGGTTACAAAAATGATATCCCTGCACTTTTGGCGGGCAAAGAGGTGGATCCGATTGTTACAAGAGACGAATATGGCTATTTGCTGACCGTATATCATCCTGTTTATGATTCTGAAGGTAAATGTGCATGCTATGTGGGAGCTGATGTCGACATGGAACAGCTTACTGACATGGAACATAGCTTTGCTACGGAACTTATATGTGTATTTATGGGATTTTTAATCGTACTGTGTGTATTTGTAATCTGGCTTTCCGAGTATCATATTATTTATCCGATTAATGAAATCACAAAATGTGTGGATGAATATTCTAATACTACAGATTCACAGGAACAGTTGGATGAGGATGTTAAAAAGTTCCGGGGGATAGATGTTCATACAGGCGATGAATTAGAGCAATTATATAAGGCTGTATGCAAGATGACTTTGAATCAGGCTGAGCAGATGCGGAGTATCAGAATGTTATCTGAGTCAACACAAAAAATGCAGGAAGGTCTGATCATTACGATGGCTGATATGGTTGAAAATCGTGATTCTGATACCGGAGCACATATTCAAAAAACTGCGGCATATGTAAAAATAATTGTGGAGGGTTTGAAGAAAAAAGGATATTATGCAGAAAAAATCACGCCTGAATTCATGTCCGATGTAGTCAAATCCGCACCGTTACATGATGTGGGTAAGATTAATATCAGCGATGTTGTGCTGAACAAACCCGGTAAGCTTACGGAGGAAGAGTATGAGATTATGAAGACACATACGACTGCCGGTAAGCAGATCATAGAGAAAGCAATCGCCACTGTGGAGGGTGGAAGTTACCTGAAAGAAGCCAGAAACATGGCTGCATATCATCATGAGAGATGGGATGGTAAGGGCTATCCGGAAGGACTTCACGGAGAAGTGATACCGTTAGCCGCACGCATTATGGCGGTGGCAGATGTTTTTGACGCACTTACTTCACCGCGTGTTTATAAGCCTGCATTTCCTGTTGAAAAAGCTTTATCAATAATAGAGGAAGGCAAGGGCACTCAATTTGATCCCAGGTGCGTGGAAGTATTTATGGACTCCTTGCCGGAAGTGAAAGAGATTCTGAAAAAATATAATGGCGATATGTGAGAGATAGTTTTCTTTATATGAGATTGATGGTACAAAGGAGAGATGAAGTAGATGTATGATTTTATAAGAGCCCACCAATTAAACGTCATGCTGCTTTTATGCGGTGCTTGCAGTGCAGTTTTTTTCCTTTTGTTTATCACAAGATTTATTTCGAAAACTCGAAAAAGAGCGGTGATCCTGATGGAACTGATTGCATTCTTTTTACTGTGGTTTGATCGGCTTGCGTATATCT
>CAJOPP010000493.1 GCA_905236365.1 uncultured Lachnospiraceae bacterium | reverse complement strand
GCCATCTGGAATGAGCAGGTCATGATATTTCTCTCGCCACTCTCGAATTTCTGATACTGCCGCAGGGTTATCTTCGCCCGCTCCGCTGCTTGTTTTTGCGTCAGACCGAGCACCACACGCTTTTCACGCAGGATACTGCCGTTATTCTTATCCAGATGAACTGTCTGAAATCCAGAAAAATCGAAATCCATTATGCATCCCTCGATTCATACATATTGTACGCCCAAATGGGCGTGTTGTCAACTTGCCTAAGTGGCTCAGTCTCTATGCATAATACGTTGATTTCCACTGTTCACGTTATCGCTGGCACTTTACACACAATTTAGTATGATTTCTCGTACTTTTTTGTTGCGTTATCGCATCTTGTCTGGTACAATGAAGTTAACACACTTTTCAGGCGAGGTATTTGAGATGGAAGTCAGTTATAAAAAGCTATGGAAACTACTTATTGACAAAGACATCAAAAAGCGGGAATTATCACGTATTGCTAATATTGGCACATCGACTATAGCTAAAATGACCCGCGGTGAACATGTTAGCATGGAGATCCTATTGAAATTATGTTGTGCGCTATCCTGCGATTTTGGTGATATTATCGAAGCCGTGCCTACAAACAGAAGCTCGGTATTTTGAAGCCATCATTTCACAGAGAGAGTGACATATTATGAGTAAAAAAAGAAAACTACGGGTTTTTGAAGCGTTTGCCGGAATAGGAGCACAGGCATCTGCATTAGAGCGCCTTGGTATAAACTATGAAATTGTCGGCATAAGCGACTGGTTCATTGATGCTATAGAATGCTACGCTGCCATTCATTGCGAAGACATAGAAGTTGAAGTCCCCCGTGATATAGAAGAAATCGATGAGTATTTGTCAAAGTATACATTTAGCGCTACTTCTACTAAACCAACCAATCTTGACCGGCTGACTGAAGATCAGAGGCGGGATCTTTATCGAGCCAACGTAAAAACAAATAACTATGGATCGATTACTGAACTGAGTGGCGAAGAAATGCCGGACACTGACCTTCTCGTATACAGTTTCCCATGTCAGGATCTTTCTACAGGAGGATTAGGAAAGGGGATGAAAAAAGGATCAGGGACACGATCCGGTTTGCTTTGGGAAATTGAACGCATTCTAAATGAACTGGCATCTCTCAACAGATTACCGGAATACCTACTCCTTGAAAACGTTAAAACCATTAAGGCTGATAAATTTAAGGATGATCTGGATCAGTGGTTAGAATTCCTACAATCGATAGGGTATAAGAATAGCGAATGCCTGATTTTCAATGCTCTGGACTTTGGAATTCCCCAAGACCGTGAGAGGGCTTTTATAATCAGTCATTTGGGTAGCTCACTAAATTTGAAACAGAAGATTGTTGAAAAAATGGTACCGAGAAAGTATAACATCCATGATTATATCATGGATGACTATACCAATCCTACGTTTAAACTGGAAGCTAACATCGCACAGTTAAACAAAACCCCATCCCGTGATGTTATGTGGAAAATAAACGGCAAAGAGATTAACGATAACCTCATTATTCGCACTATAACTTGTAATATGGATAGGACACATACGGCAGCACTCTTTGAATACTCAGGACCGAAAGGGAAAACATACCGTAGACTAACATTGCGAGAAGCGTTTCTGTTAATGGGGTTCACATCAGAAGAATATGAAAAAGCAGCGTCCCTAGGCTTTAGTTATAGAAAGCTTAATAAACTGATTGGAAATTCAATAGTTGTCAATGTATTGACTGCCATATTTGGGGCGATGTTTGGAGACGAATACAAAAAATGACAGTAGATACTGATCGACATTATATACTTCAGAGGAAGTGGAAGAATTGGGTAAACTAGTGGAAAAACAGTTCCCAGTGAAAACGCTGCTTACAGGACTTAGAGCTATCGGGTATAGCTTTGCTACTGCTGTTGCAGACATCATAGATAACAGTATATCTGCAAAAGCACATTCTGTTAACGTATATTCTGATCCTATTGCTGATATTCCTTTCTTCTGCATACTCGATAACGGGTGTGGTATGAATTATGCAGAATTAAACAATGCTATGATGCCCGGATCGGATAGAACCGATAAAGAAGACAATGCACTTGAATTGGGACGGTTTGGGTTAGGCTTAAAATCCGCTTCTCTTTCGCAGTGCCGGGAATTCATTGTTGCCAGTAAAAGATACGGAAAGGTTAACGCAATGGCATTCGATCTTGATGTTATTGAAGAATGCCAGTTAATACTAAAAGAACTGGATGAAGAAGAAATCAACAGTCTCCCTTATATTCAATTGCTTTGTTCATATGAAAGCGGGACACTGGTTGTATGGCATAAATTCGATAAAATAGAATCCTCAGCAAAGAGCTTTGAGGACAGTTTTCGAAGCGTAGTTGCAGAAGCAAAAAAACATGTGGAATTTGTTTTCCACAGATTCTATGATGATATAGAAATATTCTTCAACAATAAGCGTATTGAGCGTCGTGACCCGTTCTTGTTGGGTTCCTTGGGCAGACAGCAAACCGGACGTACATCTAAGATTATTATCGATGAATCCGTTGTAACAGTGACTCCGTACACATTGCCTTTTGCCAACTCATTAACCTCCGAAGAAAAGGCACTTCTCGGCAATCCGAAGAGTATCTATGACGACCAGGGCTTTTACATATACAGAAATAAACGGCTAATTTCATGGGGAAACTGGATGAGGATGGGTATTCGCAGTGAATTGAACAAGCTTGCACGCATTCAGGTAGATATTCCGTCGTCTTTGGACGAGGTGTGGACTCTTGATGTCAAAAAATCATCAGCCAAAATACCAGACATCATAAAAAACCAGATTAAGGCTTCAGTAGAAGATTCAATTATAAGAAGCAAAAGGACAACACGTTTTCCCGGGATAAAAGAACAGTCGCATGAAGCAAGGATTTGGGATAGGATAAACGAGCATGAGGGGAGAATCCGTTATCAGATAAACAGAAATGCACCGGCAATTGTTGCGCTTGACAACATACTAGGTGAGCAGGAAAGAGAATTGTTCGAGATGGTTCTTTCTCAGATCGAGTGCTATTTACCGAAGTACTCAATAGTAAATGACAATATAGATGCCCTAACAATTGTGAACTCAGGCGATGGCATAGAAGAAGAAAAACTGATTAGTGAAATTGAAACCATTATAGGGCTATGTGACGAGACTGTCAGAGAAGATGTGCTAAACGACATTTTTACTGCAGAAAACTACCAGAAACTAATCAACCGTAAAGAAGAGATAATAAGGAGGGTACTTGGCAATGGAAAGAAACAATGAGAAAAATGCCGCTTCAATAAATACCCTGTCTACCGTTCTGTATCATACATTGCAAGGCAAAAAGGTTCCATACACCGATGTAGTACAGAAGGCAAAGCAGTTGTTTCCGATTATTCTGCCAGACATGATAGCCTCTCCCGACCATAATACCATCGTTAAAGAAGTCGTTAACCGTTATGTATGTGAGGTCGGTATTCAGACATATGATCCGGAGTTCATTGATCTTGAGCGAGAATCAAAATATTGGCTGTACAAAGACAAGGAGTGTATTCGCCATCCCTTTTTTGATCGGTACAAGCTATACCTTTCAAATGACGGTTTTGAACCAAAGATCATCAAAAACATAGAACTGTCATGCGAACAGATTCTTGCCCGATGTGCAAATCCCAAAACATCTGCACCTACAGAAAAGAAAAGAGGGCTTGTTGTAGGCGACGTCCAATCAGGAAAAACTGCAAACTATCTAGGACTAATTAATATGGCCTATGATTATGGCTACAGAATTGTTGTTCTTTTAGCCGGAACAACAAATTCTTTGCGCGAGCAAACACAAAAGAGAACCGATAGCGGTGTTATCGGTGCTAAAAGTGATTCCATTGGGAACACAATTGAGTTTCTAGGGGTGGGGCTAAATACTAGCGAACATTTTGCAGTTCCATTTACAAACCAAGTCAATGACTTCAAAAAGTTTGTTCAAAAAAACCTTAATGTCGCTATTGCCGACATAAATAAGCCCGTTGTTCTGGTAGTAAAAAAAGTCAAAAGTGTTTTAGAAAGCGTCGCAGAAAGACTGCAGTCAGAATTAAGTGAGAAAGGCCTGGATTGCCGGAGCATTCTCATTATTGATGATGAAGCAGACAATGCTTCAATAACGACATCCAAAGACCGTGAAAAACCTACAACGATTAATCGGTTGATCAGGGATATTTTTAACAAATTCCCGATCGCGTCTTATGTCGGATATACCGCAACGCCATTTGCTAATATTTTTATTAACCCTCATGACGATGAAAGTTATCTGGATCTGTTCCCAGCGGACTTCATCGCTCAGCTGCATGCGCCGAGTACATATTTCGGAGGTCGTTTGGTTTTTCCGGATAATGATTCACGCTCAAAATACGTCAGGCTTATTTCAGAAAACGAGCCCAATTTCTTACCGGTTGTTCACGATAAATACGTTCAGTACCCCGCAATGGCAGAAAGCTTAAAAGAGGCAATTAATTGCTTTATTATATGCAATGTCATTCGAACTCTGCGTGGACAGGGGCTTAAACATCGCAGCATGATGATCAACATTACGCGCTATAACGATACTCAAGCACTCATTTGGGAACGGGTATCAGAGTATCTGGAGTTGTTGAAAAACGCGATTGAGCAACTCAGTGATATGCCGTTAAGCGATTTTTGTAAGAATAGATACTGTAACGCCCTATATAGGCTTTACCAGGACGACATTTTTTTCAAAGATATCCGTGAAGGAATCTATGACGACGGTACAACAAGACCCACAGACTGGACATCAATTCAGGGTGGTCTGTATGATGAAGTAAAGAAAATCATTGTGGTCGTTATCAACTCTCGGAACGGTCAAATGAATAATGTTGATCCTACCGGGAAGAAAAAGCGTTTTGATTACGACGATAAAAAGGATGAAGGGGCCCGTGTTATCGCTATCGGCGGTATGGTACTCTCACGCGGTCTGACTTTGGAAGGTCTTATGACAAGCTATTACAGCAGAAATGCAGGGGCATATGATACTCTGCTACAGATGTGCCGTTGGTTCGGATACAGACCAAAGTATACTGATTTGTGTCGCATTTATTTGACACAAGTCAGTATCGACCAGTTTGACGCTGTACTGACCGCTACAGAAGACCTCAAAACACAGTTTAGTGAGATGAAGCTACGAGATAAAAAGCCGAGTGATTTTGGGTTAATGGTCAAGGAATGCCCTGATACTCTTGAAACCACACTCTTAATTACAAGTCGTAACAAAATGCGCGATACGCAAGAATTTGTTCGCAGATTAAACTATAGCGGTGTATATGCGGATACTTCTAAAATGTATAGGGATCCCGCGAATAACAGGCAAAATCTTGAAGTGTTTTCGAGCTTTTGTAAAAATGTTGAGTTTGATTGGAAAGGAAAAGACGGACTATCAACTTCGCATAAGTATTATATGGCTCAAAATGTTTCACAGCACTACATTGCACAGCTGTTCCGTGGTATAGCAGTTCCCATTGAAAACAAAAAGTTCAATACAAATGGATTGGCTGAATACATCGAAGACAGTGATAAATTCCCCTTTTGGGATGTCGTCATTGCAAACGGTAATTCAAAAAACGAAGAGCTCTTTATGGGTGTACATCCTGTTGAACGTAGTTTTCATATGAGAAGCGCAAACGACTTGATTCGGATTGGCGGATCCAACAACCGTGTACTCGATCCCGGTCTTCTTAACGCCGGGCTATGGTATAGGGAAGGAGAAGCACTTTCCGCAAAAGAATACTGTAATCATAGAAAAATACCTATTTTGGTCGTTTTTCCCATTGATTTAAGTTGTGATATAAACGATAATGAGGTAAATACATCTGAACAAAGCTGGAAAGCCGAGACAAAAAGAGGATTGGGTGGAAATGTTCTTCTTGCATTTGCTTACGGGTTCCCCGGTACAGATTCTAAAATCATGGTGAAGTACCGTGCAAATGCTGTTATGATTGACCAACTTACTTCTGGTATCGAACTGGATGACGAAGACGAAGGAGTTGAAGATACCGATGATTGATTTCCGAGAATTATACAGCAATTTGTCTGATCAGATTTCAGGACATCAAAAAAAGATTCTTGTTGACTCCTGCCTAGAGGTGTTCTTTGGTTTCAGCAAGAATGGTAATCTGCGGCTTTCCTTTTTATCGACTATAACTCCTCCCACAATCCAGTCTACAACAATTCTACATGTCGTGCAAGGTCGTGAGAAAAAGGATACATACTGGACTTCATTCGATCTTTTAAACACAGAGCTAAAAGAAGCTTACTTCAGTTTTTGTGAGAATATGATCGAGTCAATCATAGGAATACGTAATGAATCTATCGGACTAAGTCTACTGAAAAGACGGTTTATTACATGGAAAAAACTGTTTCAAAAAAACACTGGAAAAGATGTACCTAAAGAAAGACTGATGGGTGCATTTGGTGAATTGACTGTTCTCAAAGATATAATTGCGACAAAATACGGAATAAGCACTGCAATCCAAGCTTGGGGCGGTCCCGATATGCAGAGCAAAGACTTCACACTGTCGGACACGTGGTACGAAGTAAAAACTATAGGTGCTACTACTGACAGCCTACATGTTTCTTCGCTAACACAGCTCTCGTCAGACATGGACGGTCATCTTGTAGTTGTCCGTGTCGAAGCTGTTTCTCCAGAGTTTGGAAAGAAGTATTCTGCCGTAATTGACTTAATTAATCAAATTCTCTTACTGGTATCCGACGAGAACACTGAAAATCTTTTCATCAGGAAAGTACAAGGACTTGGTATTGATGTCTTTGGCAATGAGATTAATTACAGATTTGACTTGAAATCTATCAGGTCCTATTTCGTAGGAGACGATTTCCCGAGGATTACTGAAAAGAACATCCCGTATCATGAAATCACAGACGTAAACTATGTCATCAGTGCAGCGGCTATATCCAGATTTGAAGAGGAGTAACCTATGGATATTTTAGAATTCCGAGAAAGCTATATCAATGAGGATATCATTGCAGAAGCAGTAAATACTTCACGTTATCCGATAGAAGTCTTTATTGATAATGCGGCAGACATTTTAAAGAATGATTTCTCGTTAATTACTGATATGAGCCAGTGTTTCTTCTCATTCACAAAAGGAAACAGGGCATACCGAAGCATGCATATCGATGCAGCTTATTTGGATCTGGCATCCAACGCACTTAATCTACTATACGCTGACTATAATGAAGGGAAAATCACAAATATAACCAAGGAGCTAATCAACAGTAAATCACAGCTTTTACTAAACTATTTCGAGAATTCGTTAAAAGGCTTCTTTGCAACTGCAGAGCAGGCTGATCCTGCTGTACAGCTTGCAAGAGATATAAGGCTAAATTACAGTGACATTCATACAATCCATCTATTCATCGTCAGTACAAATAGATTGAGCAAAAGTGTAAAGAAACTTGACTATCCGGATTATTCTTTTCATGGCCATGTTTTTAAAGTAACTGTAGATATCCTTGACATAGAAAGCATTTTTCGTTCCAAACTTGCAGGGTTTGAAAAAGAACGAATTACAATTAAGTGTGCTGACTTCGGTATTATGGGTATCCCTTGCATCAAAGCAGAAATTGAAACTGATCAGTATGAATCATACTTAGCCATTGTACCCGGAACATTTTTATCAGAAATCTATAAAAAATACAGTTCTGCACTTCTCGAGTCAAATGTGCGTTCGTTTCTGAAATTTAATGGCGCAGTGAATAAAGGTATACGTGGCACTATACTAAACGAAAAATCGAGGTTCTTCACTTACAATAACGGAATATCGACGACAGCAAAGTCCGTAACACTAGTTCATGACCCAGTCTATGGAAACCTAATAACTGAATTCGATGATTTGCAAATTATTAACGGTGGTCAGACAACTGCAACCCTTGCTGCTGCAAGCATAAAAAACAACGCCGATCTGAACGGAATATATGTTCAGATGAAACTGACAGTGCTCAAAGATACCGACCCGGATTTGATAAGAAATATCGCTAAATATGCAAACAGTCAGAATAAGGTAAAAACTGCTGATCTGAATTCAAGTCATCCTTTTTACGTCAGGATGGAAGATTTCTCGAGAAAAATCTATGCGCCGCTTGCAAGTGGAAGTGTAGTTCAGCAGCTATGGTTCTTTGAACGGACTCGTGGCCAATATGAGCAACCGCTTATGCAAATGACGAAGGCTCAGGCAAACAATTACAAGCTAACTCGCCCTAAAAACATGAAGTTCACCTTAACAGATCTTGCTAAATACATGAACGCTGCAAACATGCTACCCCATTATGTTTCTTGGGGCGGCGAAGTGAATGCCGCACGTTTTCATAATGATATGGAGAAACAATGGAGCAAAAGTGACGCAGTATATAATGAACTGTTCTATAAAGAGTTAATCGGAAAGAAACTCCTGTTTTCAAAGATAGAAAAAACCGTATCTGATCAGCAATGGTATCAGGAGAACAGGGCATACAGGCCACAAATTGTTGCTTATACTTTTTCGAAGTTTGTTTTAACCGCAAAAGACATGCAGAAGGAAATCAACTACAGGCAAATCTGGGATCTACAAAGTGTTCCCGATGCCTTTGAACTCGATATAGCAAGAATAAGTAAGATCGTTTTTGAAATAATCAACGACCCCAACCGTTCAACTGCCAATGTTGAAACATACTGCAAAAAACAGGAATGCTGGGATATCGTTTCAAGAGTTCCATATCAGCTATCTGATGAAGTATTGGAAGTATTGATATCTCCTCAGGAAAGAACAGTAGAAAGAACTGCAGCGCTAAAGGGACAAATGTTTGATAATGCTATATTCAATGAAATCTCAATATTCAACAAAGGGGCAGATTATTGGGCTGCTATGATTGCTCGAGGAAAGTCCCAATTGGTACTGAACAATGCCGACATAATGGCACTGACAGATGCTATAAAATACTGTAACATGCAATATACACAGCTTACCAAAAGACAGCTTAAAGCAATAACAGGAGTTTTAGCTAAGTTAAAAGAGAATGGAATAGAATGAAGGTTTATATATGGACAATAGATCAAAAGAAGATAGAAGTAGGAATATGTCTCATATTCATAGCAAAAACACAAAACCTGAAGAGACCGTTTGCAAATACCTGTTTAGTAAAGGATTTCGGTACAGAAAGAATGTCGCTAATCTTCCAGGAAAACCGGATATCGTTCTGCCGAAGTATAAAGCAGTTGTCTTTGTCAACGGCTGTTTCTGGCATGGGCATCAAGGCTGTAAGTGGTTTGTGAGGCCAAAGACAAATACAGAATTCTGGGATGCAAAGTTTCAGTATAATATTGAACGAGACCAAAGGAATTATAAAAAGCTGGAAGAACTCGGATGGCGAGTATTAATCATATGGGAATGCGAGATAAGGCACGGAGATCCTATAATGGCCATGAATTCTCTGATAGAAAACATACGATGTACAAAAAAGTAGCATCCGTCAACACTTGTCAACACATGTCAACACTTGTCAACGGATACCGGCAAAATGCCGCATTTGAACGGGGCAGGGCATGAAAAGGGGCTGAAAACAGGG
>CAJOPP010000492.1 GCA_905236365.1 uncultured Lachnospiraceae bacterium | reverse complement strand
AGGAGTCATGAGTTTAGTACCGTTGCGTTTAAAGTTAAGCGAAATGCCTGAGACCTTAGCGAGGTACGAGCTTAGTTCGAAGGTATGTTTTAGCTCGTGCCCGAAATGGAAAACATATAGAATATCCGGCAACGTCCGGCTTAAGTTAATGACATTGCACCTGAACAGTTACCAAATTTTCTAAAATAACACTCTCATCCTGCACTTGTCGGCTAAGGCATGCATACTATGTAATAAAACTGCATAGGATTGTAGGTATATGTATTATTTTCTATCAATTTTTTTACTAACCACCCTGTTCTTCGCCCTCTTTTTTCATTTTCGAAAACGCAAGATCATTACAAAAGTGGCATGTATGACAAAAAATGAAAAGTGTGATCTGCTAAATGAATTGGTACATCCATTCGGCTACTATTACCACTGTAACTGTGGTTGTTTCTCTGCTACGTTAAATGCCTGGCAGAAAAAAGCCGGCTATACTTACCTCTACGATTATATGGCTCCACGGTTTCAAATGGTATTTGATTTTCTTCCCGTCTATTTCAACTATGCCAACAAAACCTGGCTAATTGAATTCTGGAAAGGTCAATACGGAATCAATGTCGGAGCGGAAATCGGTATTTACCACACCGACCGCATCATTCCAAAAGATTCCTACAAAACGTCTATGTTCGAGGCAGTTGCTACAGAAGAAATGTTACCATGCTCCTTCCTTCTTTACAATCCAAATGGCAATTTTGTACACGTGAAGAAAAAGCATTGGTGGTTGACTGCCTTTTTTACCGGACAATATTCCAACCCATCTCAACTGATAATGGAAAATACTATAACATTTCCAAACCACGAAATGTTGTCTGCTTTCATCGACGGGTTAAAAAATGCCGGTTATTCTGCAAAAGACTTTACCGTTTCTGAACTTTCTATTACCTTCCTTTTCCATCACCAGAACAAACAGGAATATCATTTCACCACCCGTCTATGGTGCCGTTTTTCACAATGGAAAAATAAGAACTTCTGCAGACTTTATCTTTGGATCACAAGCCCCTTCCATGCCACCGAAGATCGGATCTTATACCTTTATTACTATCTTCCATTTGCTTTTCGCAAAGTTCTTAGAATGCACCGATTCCACAAACGCTGTCACCGTAAAAAACTCTGTATGAGGAAAGCAACATGAGCACTTCCTCCAGACTAAATCGCACTTTTCAAAACGCCTTAGAGCTTCCTCTCTCTGCCAACACTAAATATGTATTAATGAGTGACTGTCACCGGGGCTGTGGTACTTTTTCTGACAATTTTCTAAAAAATCAGCACTTATATTTTGCAGCACTAAAGCATTACTATCGCACCGGATTCTCTTACATTGAATTGGGAGACGGGGATGAACTTTGGGAAAATCGCAATATGGACACTATTATCGAAATCCACAACAATGTATTCTGGTTATTTTCCCTGTTTTATGAGAAAAACAGACTTTATTTACTTTATGGCAATCATGATATCAAGAAAAAGAATAAAAATTACATCAATAAAAACTGCGGCACCTATTTCTGCACAGAAACACAGCACCGTGCCCCTTTGTTTCCTAACCTTACCTTTCATGAAGGAATCATTCTTCGCTCAGTATATTCACCAGACAATGCATTATATCTGACGCATGGTCACCAGGCAAGTTCTCTCAATTCGACGTTTTGGCCATTCGCACAGTTTTTCGTCCGCTATCTTTGGCGACCACTAGAGAACTTCGGAGTACTAGATCCTACCAGTGCAGCCAAAAATTATTCCGTAAAGAAGAAATACGAGGAACGTTTGAGTCATTGGGCAAAACAGCAAGGAAAAATTCTGATCACAGGGCATACTCATCGTCCTGTTCTGCCAGAAAAGCCAAGCTGCTATTACAATACCGGAAGCTGTGTGCATCCCCGCTGTATCACATGCATTGAAGTAGAAAACTGCTCTTTGACTCTTGTAAAATGGAGTATGAGTGCCTACACAAACAGTACACTTTATGTCGCAAGGGAAGTACTTTCCGGTCCCGTATCTTTATTTCAAGAAACAGTTCCGTAAAACAAAAGAACATTCCAGATACGTAATGTACCTCTTAGTTTATGTTTGTCCTATTGCTTACAGGTATGAATTCCAATGCTGAGGTTTTTAATTAATTCGACTATAACACAGAATGCTTTTTCGAAAACACCCCGGCAGACTGTCCAAAAACTCCTTGTGCAAGTGAGGTTTTCGGACAGACTGCCGCTTCATCGAATAATCAAGAATCTTTTTTCTTTGTATCCGAATCAGCTATAGGCAGTGCCTTTTGAGATGATTTTTCTACCGCTTTGGTAGTCTTCGTTGCAGACTCTTTGGTTGCAGAAACCTTCGTTTTAGTAGTCTTCGCCGAAGATTTCTTTGTGCCGGAACCTTTCGTTGTTACTTTTTTCCCAGATGCAGCTACCTTCTTTACAGTAGACTTAGATTCCGGTTTCGACACATCTGGATCCTTATAGTCATACTGAAATACAACAACAGAAAGTGGCGGAAGATGCATTGTGATGGAATACTTTCTATTATTCCATATCTCCGGAACTGCTTTAATCGGTTGTTCATTCATTCTGTTTAAACCACCAAATTCATCTGCATCAGAGTTTAATACCTCGGTATAATTCCCCGGACATGGAACCCCTACAATAAATCCTTCTCTGTCAATCGGTGTAAAATTACATACAAATAATAACTGATCTTTGGCGGTAGAGCCCCTACGAATAAAGGAAATAATGCTACTCTGTGCATCATCACAACTAATCCACTCAAAGCCCATCTGATCCTGATCATTATAATACAATGCATCGTATTTGTGATATAACCGATTCAACGCCTTAACATAATTCTGGATTCCTTTATGACTTCTTGCATCCTCTCCATCTAACAGGAACCAGTCAAGGCTTCTCGCCTCACTCCACTCTCTCAGTTGTGCAAACTCCTGTCCCATAAATAATAACTTCTTACCAGGATGTCCATACATAAATCCATAAGCGGTTCGAAGATTTGCAAACTTATCATCATGAAGTCCCGACATCTTATTCAACATCGAACACTTCAGATGCACAACTTCATCATGTGAAATAACCAAAATAAAATTCTCCGAATATGCATACATCAAACTAAATGTCAATCGGTTATGATTGAATTGTCTGAAATATGGGTCTAACTTCATATACTCTAAAAAATCATTCATCCATCCCATATTCCACTTGTACAGAAAGCCTAATCCATCCATTGAAGCCGGTGCTGTTACACCTGCCCATGAAGTAGATTCCTCAGCAATGACATATACACCCAGATCTAACTCTTCGATTGTTTTGTTTAACTTACGCAACATCTTGATAGCATCATAATTCTCGTTGCCGCCATCTTCATTTGGAAGCCAGTTGCCACCCTGCTTTCCATAATCCAGATATAACATGGACGCAACCGCATCGACGCGAAGTGCATCAATGTGATATTCTTTAGCCCAAAAGATTGCATTAGCAATCAGAAAATTAGACACTTCGTTGCGGCCATAGTCAAAGATATAGGTTCCCCAATCCGGATGTTCGCCTCTTCTAGGATCCGGATGTTCAAAAAGCGGCATGCCATCAAATCTTCCAAGACCATGTGCATCTCTCGGAAAATGTGCCGGCACCCAATCTAAAATGACACCAATATTATTCTTATGCATATAATCCACAAAATACATAAAATCCTCAGGATTTCCGTATCGTCTGGTTGGTGCATAATAATTCGTTACCTGATATCCCCAGGAGCCATCAAACGGATACTCAGCAATGCCCATCAGCTCAATATGGGTATACCCCATCTCTTTCACATAATCCGCAACCATATGTGCTAATTCCCTATATCCAAAGAATCCATTCTCGTCATCTTCGTTCCGTTTTTTCCATGAACCTAAATGCATCTCATAGATTGCCATCGGCTGTCTCAATGCATCCGTTCTGGACACACTTTTACGTTTATTGATCCAATCCTCATCTTTCCAACGATACTTGGTAATATCCTTTACCACAGAAGCATTGTCCGGACGGAACTGTGCACAGTTGCCAAACGGATCGGCTTTGAAAATCTCTTCTCCATAACGGGACAGAATATTGAACTTGTAAACAGCATCCTCCTTCACATCCGGAATAAATAATTCAAAAAAACCAGACATTTGACTAATATTCATCGGATGCAATGCACCATCCCACATATTAAAATCACCTACAACCGAAACTCGTCTTGCATGTGGTGCCCATACTGCAAAATAAGTTCCAGACACACCATCAATTTTCATCGGATGTGCTCCCAGTTTCTTATAAATCTCCCAATGATTTCCTTCTGAAAATAAATAAATATCAAAATCCGTTAGTTGACTTTCAAAACTATACGGATCTGCAGAAGTAATCGTAGAACCATCCTGATAATTTGTAACAAGGCGGTATTTACTTCCTGTGAATTTTTTTTTCGGAAGATAAAGTGCATAGAATCCGCGATCGTCAACTTTCTCCATCTCATATTCTGTCTTACCTGTCGGTGCAATCACCTTACAACTTACGGAATGCGGCTTGTACGTTGTAATCATCTGACCTTCCCCATAATCATGATTACCCAGCAATTGCTTTGGTGCATTGATTTTTCCTTCCATAAGTTCATCATAAAGTATCCAGTTCATCCATTGCTGAATTTTTACGTTCATAAATACCTCCCTACACAATTATACCTTTTCAATATATTTTATTATTCTGTCTATGTTGTATTTGTCTTTCCATAAAAAAGCTTTTTATATCCTCTTTTCAAACCTCATAATTCTCTTTTATCATACCACTTTTTGCCTTTTCTGTAAACGGCAACTCACAAATAACTAAAGGCACATTGCCCCGACAGTTACTGTTCAGACGCAATGTCATTTACTTAAGAATTTGCCAATACACAGTTGCCGGATATGCTATATGTTTTACCATGTAGGGCT
>CAJOPP010000491.1 GCA_905236365.1 uncultured Lachnospiraceae bacterium | reverse complement strand
ACTAATGACGGTGGAGCCGGAATGCTGCAGGCACTGGGCGTGCATTTTTTGGATGAAAACGGCAAGGAGATCGAGCGTGGTGCCGCAGGTCTGGAAAAACTGGACAGAATTGATACTTCCGGTATGATGAAAGAACTTTCGGAATGTGAGTTTCGGATTGCCTGTGACGTGGAGAATCCTCTGTGTGGTGAGAACGGATGCAGTGCGGTATTCGCACCGCAGAAGGGAGCGGAGAAAGCAGACATTGCAAGGATGGATCGATGGCTGTTCCATTATGCGGAGATGGCTGCAAGGTTATCACAAGAGGATTCGGAATGGAATAAACGATTAGGGGAACCGGATTTGACGGATGTGGATTATCCCGGAGATGGTGCGGCGGGAGGACTTGGTTTTGCATTCCGTACATTTTTACATGGAGAACTTGTGTCCGGTAGTAAACTGATCATAGAAGAAACGGGACTTATAAAGTACATGGAAAAGGCAGATATGGTCATCACCGGAGAGGGCTGCCTTGACGGACAGACCATTATGGGCAAAGCTCCAATCTGTGTGGCAAGGTTGGCGAAAGCATGTGGCAGGCAGGGGAAGGCGAAACAGGTCATTGCATTTGCCGGCAAGCTTGGAGAGGGAGCAGAAGCGTGTCGGGAACATGGTATTGACTCATATTTTGAGATTGAACGTGGCACTGCTTCTTTGGAAGAGGCGATGAAGCCGGAGGTCGCTTCGAAAAATCTGACTGATACAGTAGAAAATATTGGTAACACCTCATATGCATTTCAATCATAATGAAGAGGGATCACAAATTGGATTAAAGAAAACAACCAAGCTTGTACTAGCGGTTACGTTACATAACCTACCGGAGGGAATGGCGATCCAGAACTTTCCCGAAGGGGCGATTGTATCCATGCCCCTTCGGGCAGAGGGGATGCCGAAGAGCAAGACGTTTCTGTATGGTGTCTATTTTAAAACATCCACTTCATAAGCAATCGCGTAACTATTATCTGCACCGGAATCTTTCCAGTTCTGCATAATACGATCAGTAACCAGTTCAATATTATAAGGCGGTGTCTCTAACAGAAGCACCATAATCTGATTCTTGCTGCTTTGCGTGATCACATCGCTTTGCCGCAGAGATGAGCGGAGTATGGAAAGAAATTGTTCGGTAATTTCAACAAGTGGCTGGTTCGACGGAGTGGTTTCTTTGATTGAGAAGAGCAACAGCCATACATGGTTTTTGTAATTGCCAACCATACGACTTAAAAACTGGTATACGATACGGAACTGATCAAAGGAAAGAGTGTATGCACCGGTTGCTTTATTCCGTTCGCTTAATATCATGACAGCATTTGACAGGTCAGATGCCGAAGCAGGTTCTGTTGTTGCGGTTTGCTGGTTTTTCTCGTATATATGATAGCCATGTTTTCCGTTCTGTTTAACAGTATAGAGAGCTTTGTCTGCCTTTTTATACAGAGTCAGAAAATCATTGCCCTCTTCCGGTGCGAATACACAACCAATCGATGCACCAAGAGGAATTGTCATATCTTCTCCCATGTATTCTTTTGCTGAGAGCAGAAGCTGTTCATTGATATAGTCTGCCTTTTGGGCAATGACAGCTTCGTCATCAATATTCTGGCAATAGGCGATGAATTCGTCTCCGCCCATTCGCCCGGTGAGATCGGTTGAGCGGACAATGGATTGGATGATTTCTGCAAATCGTATCAGTATCTTATCACCCATAGAATGTCCATAGATGTCATTCACCAGCTTAAAACTGTCGAGATCGATCATCAGGAAAGCTCCTGGTATGGTCTGGCACATTGCACCAATCTCATCTTGAGAAGAGGCCTTATTCAAAAGACCGGTCATAGGATCTGTGACGGTAGCCTTTTTGAGTCCCTGAATTTGAGCGACCGCATGCAGGATATTGCCAACTCTCCGCAACAGAACATCTGCACGAAAAGGCTTGCGGATAAAATCTAAAGCACCGTTTTCAAACCCTTTGCTCTCTGTTTCTTCATCGTGATCGGCTGTCATGAACATAAAAGGGATTGGTTCGTGAAACTGTTCCTGTAAATTCTTCTGTAATTCGTATCCTGACATACCGGGCATTCGAAGATCGGAAAGAATCATGTCTGGCCGTTCCTTATGATAAAGTTCGATAGCTTCACTGCCGGAAGTCGCACATACAGTCTGATACTCAGTAGAAAGAATATGATTGGTCATCATCAGGGATATTTTTTCATCATCAACAATCATTATTTTTTTCATAATATAAGCACTCACCTCAGTATTATTTCTTGAAAAAATTGTAGCATAAATAGATTTGTTTGACAAATATAACATTTCTAAGATGCACTTCCACAGCCTGAATTTGTTCCAAGGCTATATTGTATATGCAAATTGACGAATATACTTTGTGAAGTATAGTTTAGTCCCCGACATCATGACATTGCGTCTGAATAGTAACGGACTGTTACATGAATTTATTCCTCAGAAATAAAATGGAGTGATTTTTTTTGCTAAATACTATATAATAAATTTGGAGAATCGTTCTCTTGTTGTGTTTGTGTATAGGAACTATATTTAGGCACTTGATTGCAAAGGAGAGGAGTGGGAGAAGTATGACATTGGAAAGCTTAAAAGAGTTTGGTGCAGATATCAATGAAGGTCTGGCAAGATGCATGAATAATGAAGAATTTTATTTGAAAATGATAACGATGGGGTTAGCTGATGAACGATTTGAAGCGTTGGGTTCTGTGTTAGAGGCAAAGGATTTGGATACTGCATTTGAGATAGCACATGCGTTAAAAGGAGTTTTAGGGAATCTTGCTCTGACGCCGATTTATGAACCTGTTAGTGAGATGACGGAACGGCTGCGAGCCGGAGAAGATGCTGATTATATGTCTTTGTACAATC
The DNA here is from genome assembly GCA_905236365.1 of uncultured Lachnospiraceae bacterium. GTDB lineage: Bacteria > Bacillota > Clostridia > Lachnospirales > Lachnospiraceae > CAG-590. The sequence continues at coordinate 829 of CAJOPP010000491.1, read as the reverse complement.
TAATGAAAGAGCAGAGAGAAAAACTTCTTTCCATGTAAAAGGAAGATACAAGGGTTTATGAACGAGAAGGTACAGGTATTACAGAAATTGCAGAATGATATCTGAGAAAGCCGGCAGGATGAAGGTCGTGAAAATTCGGAAATGCATAAGTGTATTCTGCTGTAAGGATGTGGGAGCGTTCTTGAATTTGTAAAGCATAGTTTAAATGTCCATGGCATATAATTGTAGAGAATAAAATAAGAGTGAATGTCAGAGGATACTATGAAAATAATAAAAGAAAAAATAATCATCAGCATTCTGATTCCCTTAGTAGTAGGTGTCGTGTCGGCGTTGTTAACCCGTAATGCAATGATGACATTTCAAATGGTCAATAAGCCCCCATTGTCACCACCGGGATGGTTGTTTCCGGTGGTTTGGGTGATACTATATGTATTAATGGGTATTGCTTCATATATCGTTTGCCAACAGGGAAAGGAGAAGCCAGAGGTAATACGGGCTCTTGAAACGTATGGCGTACAGTTGGTGTTTAACTTCTTCTGGTCAATCTTCTTTTTTCGGTTGAAATGGTATGGCTTTTCTTTTGTGTGGTTAGTGGTATTGTGGATTTTAATTTTATCTATGGTCAATCAATTTCGAAAAATCAATGTGTTTGCAGCCGTTCTGATTATACCGTATCTGATTTGGGTTAGTTTCGCAGGGTATTTGAATCTGGGAATTGCACTGTTGAATTAAAAGTTTCATAGTAGGGAAACTATATATCTCAGACAGAGATGCCCCCCGCCTCTAAGCAAAGCGTAGGCGGGGGCAGGAAACTTGTCTCAGGCGGGGT
>CAJOPP010000490.1 GCA_905236365.1 uncultured Lachnospiraceae bacterium | reverse complement strand
TGCTGCTTCCATATTGGCTCTGTAATCACAGGCATCACACAGTACAATGGAATCCTCTCCCACTTCATTTAATAGCATATATTCATGAGAAACGCTTCCGCCCATCATACCGGAATCCGAAGCCACCGTCACAACCTCCGGAACACCTGCTCTTTGGAATATCCGGTTATACGCATCATAACACTTTTGATAATACTCTTCCAGATCCTCCTGGGAGGTGTGGAACGAATATGCATCTTTCATCGTAAATTCCCGCACACGAATCATTCCGGCTCTTGGTCTTGCCTCATCCCGGAACTTTCTCTGAATCTGATAGATCATAAATGGATACTGCTGATAAGACTGTCCATATTCCCGCACCAATTGAACTGCAGCTTCTTCGTGGGTCATTCCAAGAACCAGTTTGGAATGATTGCGATCCTCAAATCGAACCAGCTCACTTCCAATACTTTCATAACGGCCGGACTCTTCCCAAAGATCTGCCGGCATCACAACCGGAAATAATACTTCCTGTCCATCAATGGCATTCATTTCTTCCCGGATGATGTTTTCTATCTTTGTAGTAATTCTTCTAAGAATCGGAAACTCTGAAAAAATACCGTTCCCTACATATTTCATGTAGCCACCGCGCACCATGAATGCATGACTGTCCATGACACAGTCTGCCGGTCTTTCTTTAAATCTCTGTCCTACTAAATTCTTAATCTTCATACTATACTACCTGTCCCCAAATCGACAAATTGTCCATTTGAAGTGCAAACACAAGAAGTGAAAGTACGTTTGCATATGCTTCCTTCCTTTATTAATTTCTTTCACTCTTTTCTTTCCTGCGGAAAACGCGATATTGCCACTTGTCGGATTGTTTATCCTGACTGAGTGGAAATGCATATTGTCTGTAAAACTTAATAAAGCAAAAAAACGTCCTAAGTATATCACTATACTTAGGACGAAATCAATCCGCGTTACCACCTAACTTCAGATTATAATCTGCTCTCTTTGTAAGCAATCACTCACGTGTCTCTGATAACGGCGACCCCCCGGCAGAAGTTTCAGATTCTTTTCCAATCCGTTTTCTCTTCTGCTGCTCATAAGCTGGTTCTATATTCAAGTATCCAAAGTCTTGCACCAACCGACTTCTCTCTGCGGGACTTCAATATATACTATTCTTAATCAATGCATTTATATCAAAATACCACAGTTTCACAAGGTTGTAAAGTTCTTTTTTACTTTATACGATAGTATTTTCTGTAATTCTTCATCTCTTTCTTTCCGGATTTTCCTGTCATATACCTTCCGCTGAAAAGAACGAATCCCTGACAACCGGATGCTTTTTGCTTTTTAATCTGCGATACGATATTATTGGACTTCTTTGACCAACCGATATCGACACCGGACCTTACTCCTGACATATAAAGACCTAGACCTATAACCATCGGTGTCTGATTTTGGTTGATTGCTTTCCACTGAACTAACCGATTGGAATACATTTTATAGGATCTTCCACTCAGCTTGTAATCGTCCGTCCAATAAATCTGGGGAACAATATAATCCAGATAACCATCTTCGCTCAACCATGTATGCAGATCACATCCTATGGATTGGGCATAATCAATATTTCCGGCAGGGCTGATACCAAAGACGAGATTCGGATTCTTCTCTTTTATGGACTGATACACCGTCTGTATCATCTTGTTGACATTCTTTTTTCTTGTTGCAACAGATATCTTTTTAAACTGGTCTCCCGATGGATAAAAATAGTCATCAAAATGAATCCCATCCACATCATAATTCTCAATAATCTCCTCTACGATATTTACAATACGCTTGGTAGAGGCATTCTTTCCGGGATTAAAACTGCTCTCCATCGTTTTTCGATAAGGATTGATCCATGCATGAAAGGTAATATTGTATTGATGTGCCTTCTCAATCAGAATTTCCAACGGATCATATTCCGGTTCTTTCTTAAACATATAGGAGCTCCAGTCAAGATATTCACTTGGATAGATTGCGTCATTGCATGGAACCACATGGAAAAATACCGTATTGATTTTATCTTTCTGCATTTGCTTAAATATCTTATCAGCCTTCTTCGTAAAGGTTTTCTCTGACTTGTGCACTAGTCCCATATCCGCATAATCTTTGTAAGAAATCCAGACACCACGCATATTTTTCAAATTGGTCTTTTTTGTTGCCTGAACGGTAATCGAAGTTACAGGTACTCCGAATGTAAAAATTGTAACCAACAGGGTTGTCAATAACAATAAACGTACCTGCTGTTTTCTGCTTTTTTCTTTTCTCATCATTTTAATTTCAATTCTCCTGCTTCTAAATTATCCTGACATTGAAAGTCATCAGGTTCTCATTGGAAACCTGCTCTTTCAAAACTTTCTTAATGCAAATGTATTTTTTCTGATTCGATTCAACACCAATGTACAAAGATATACCAACTTAACGATAAAGTATACCAACTTAACGATAAAGTCAAGAATGAATTTTCATTTGAGACTCAAATTCAGGAGTGAACAATTAATTTTTACACTTTTTTCATATTAGATTCACTCCATCCCAATCAGGCACTGATTGATATCTTCCACGTTCTTTTTTGTTGACCGATATCCAATAATCGAGATGATCACATAACTTCCGGCATATCCGCAAATTTCAAAACCTCGATCATAATTGGCATTTACATAACAATCATCCATTATTTTTTGCAATCCGAAACATTTTTATGATATTCTAACCTTATCAGAAATGATTGTACACACAGAGTACAAAACTTTTTCCTATCGTATGGATATCGAACAGAAAGGAGTATCGTATGAATACACGAATATTACTGGC
>CAJOPP010000489.1 GCA_905236365.1 uncultured Lachnospiraceae bacterium | reverse complement strand
TGATTATACGGATGAGGGACAGTTAATCGGTCATATTGTTACCGGAACCATTATGTTAGACGAGATGATAAAGAAAATTGACGGTTTCCCGGAGAAACTTGCCAATGAGTTAAAGCATTGTATCTTATCCCATCACGGCGAGTTGGAATTTGGCTCTCCCAAAAAACCGGCACTGATCGAAGCAGTGGCTTTGGCTTTTGCGGATAATACCGATGCAAAATTAGAAGGATTCATTGAAGTGCTGGACAGTAATACCGATAAGGGAGAGGAGTGGATTGGGTTTAATCGTATGTTTGATTCAAACTTAAGGGCTACATCCAAATAAACGAAGAACGGTAAAATGACGAACATCTTAGTTTTTAACTGACGCTACTCATAACTTATCCGCTTTCATGAATAGCACAGGGTCAAGACTCGGCATAGCCTGCTAAGTCTGCGTTTTTACCTGTGCTCTCAAAAAAGCATTTTGCAATATAGTCATATTGATTAAAAGCCTGAGCAATAATTTACGGAATCGTAAGAGAAAGGAGTAATTATGGCACAATTTCCAACCCGGTTACTATATCCGGAAAATTATGATCATGAGTCGGAAGTACCGCTTAAGGATTTTGAATTTATCAAATCGCTTCAGATTGATGATATGGTAGTTTTAATTAAGCAGAGCTTTCGGGGATTTAATGATTTAAAATTAGAAGATTATTTTTCGTCTGATCCGGATGTGCTTGATTATCGCTTACAGATTGTGGAGGATCTGGTGGAAAATCCGTCGCTATACGAAGTGTTTTGTCAATCTATCACAATGATTCAGAATATTGTTGATATGCGTCGGGCAATGGATAATAATTTCTCTGTGGAGTCATCCCTTACGGCTATCCGTTATCTGGAAATTTATCAGGAAATCGTAGAGCTGTTTGCAAATGGACTGAAGGGTCTGTCTCTTCAATCGGATGGTCTGCGATTATTTCGTTCCGCAGTTTTGGAAATCTATAATGGAGAAGAATATAGAAGTCTGTGTTCTGAGCTGGGGGAAGTAGAGGTTCGCTTTGGAAATTTGAAAAGTATTACCGTTGGTATTAACTTAGATGCGAATATGTCTGTAAAAGAAGCGGGAATTATTTCTGTAAATTCTGAACCATTCCATGCAGGTACAGTGATAGAACGTCTGATGAAAAAAAATCCTATGGATACTAATTCTTTGATGACACCACTTTATCCGATGACCAGAGTATTGCAGGGAGATGATATCCGGGCACTAAATACATCGATTCAGAATGGATTTAATACCATCTATGCAAAATCTGTTCGCAGCTTTGGACCTGCAATACAGAAGTTTTTTAATGTGAATACTTCTGTATTTACGGAACTTTTGGACGACATTCGTTTTCTAACGGCAGGAGTAAAGTTTATTTTTTCCATGAAAGAGCATGGGTTCTCTATGTGTCGACCAAGGATTGCTTCAGTGGCAGAAAAAAAGTGTGATTTAGAAGGTGTCTATAATCCGATTCTTGCCAGTAAATTGATAGAGAAGACTATTATTTCAAACTCTTTTTCTTTTGATGACAATGGGCGGTTCTATCTGGTGACCGGTCCAAACCATGGTGGAAAATCTATTTTTGCATATTCAGTGGGAATGGCACAGGCTTTGTTCCAATTGGGACTTTTTGTGCCGGCAAAACAGGCTTTGATGAGTCCTGTAACGGGTATTTTTACCCATTTTCCATCTTCAGATGAGGGAAATTATGGAAAAGGACGTCTGGAAAGTGAATGTGCCCGCCTTGGCAGGATTATGAAGCAGTTGACGGATACAGACATGCTGTTGATGGATGAATCCTTTTCCAGTACCAGCGGATTAGAGGCCGGTTATATTGCAACGGAAGTGATAACCGGAATTGGTGTGATTGGTTGCGGTGGAATTTTTGTTACTCATATCCATGATCTGCCACAGAAGCTGGAAGAGTATAATTCCCATCCATTGAACAAGGGGAGGATTGATAATCTGGTGGCACTGATGGATAACAAAGAGGATGGAATCAGAAGTTATAAAGTAGTACGTTCTACACCGGATGGACTTAGTTATGCGAAAGATATAGCGGCACAGTACGGACTGAGTCTGGAGAGTATTCTTTCTGAGCAGGAGGACGGAAAGAATGAAAAAAAGACCTAAACAGTTACACCGATTCTTCCACATGACTGAATGTCCATGTCTTGATATTGTATTCAATAAGAGGTGTTCCACAGTACTCACATACCTTTGCTCCCAATGAGGAGAGGGGTGCTCCACAGTTGGGACAGTTCAGTCCTAATGCATAATCCAGGTCATTTTCAATCAGATTCCGATCCTGGATATAAATCAGGTCAATGTTATAACGGGACTGGTATTTGTAGTCTTTTGATCCTTCTATTTTATCAGAAAACTCCTCAGTTATATAGTGATAACATTCAAATGCAGATTGAAAAGTGATTGTACACCTTCCTGCCGCTTTCTGGTACTGGGTAATCTCTGTCCGATGAATGTGAATCTGGTCGAATCTTTCTTTTTTTCCCTGGGCAGCCAGCATTTCTAAATGATTCTCTAACTGTTGCTTTAATTCACTGTTACCATCCTTTAGAATAGAAGCGTTATGTTCCGAGATGGCACGCAGATAAGTCACTAACACATTTTCTGCCCGTTCTTTCATTTCATCATAATGAAAATCTGGAAAATCAGCTGAAATCTTTGGAAGGAGAAGGCTGGTCATAGCAGATATGGACTTTGGGGTCGTGGAATATTCCCGCTTCATCTGATCTGCAGCCTCTGTGATATGTTCAGTTCCCCATATGGATTTGGAAAATTCCCGAATCTTATACCGGATATAAAGGGTAATGCAAACGAGTGCAAGGATAATTACTAAAATCAGTGTTAAAATGACAATGGTCGTCATGGTGGAAACCGCCTTTCCGTATTGTTTTGCTGAAAAAACTGAGGGTTGCTCACAATCGTATTTATTCTATGAAGGTTTATCGCCTATAGAAATTCTGTGATTGTGAGACAACTCTCAGGGGTCAATTGCTTTGATTCAGTATATATGACTTACTGAATATCGTTGTCGTCAAACACGTCACCACATTCCGGACAGAATTTTGGTGGATTTTTAGGATCATCTGGCTGCCACCCACATTTATCGCAACGATAGAGAGGGGCATCGGCAGGTTTTTTGGAACCACATTCCGGACAGAATTTTCCAAGATTTACTGCACCGCAAGAGCAGGTCCATCCGGTTTGAGGAGCTGGCTTCGGAGAACCGCATTCCTTACAGAACTTGCCGGTATTGGTAGTACCACAGGAACAGGTCCAGGAATCTGCCGCACCTGGAGCCGGAATAGTAGATGCCGGATTTGGAGTAGCAGGAGCCGGATTTGGTGCTGCCTGTTGCTGCCCCATGGCGAATAGAGAATTTGCATTCATTCCGCCGGCCTGAGTAGCCATGTTCATACCTGCAAATGCCATCATTGGTCCGGTTGAAGTATTGGAAGCAGCTGACTTCATAGCTTCTGCCTGTGCATTGACTAAGGTTGCACCTGCCATATTTGGATTGCGCAGAACGGCAGTCTTTTGCAGTTCCTTGATCATTGCTTCGTCTTCTTCGGAAGCTTTGATGGTATTGACACCGAAAGATACAATACGGATACCTCTAAGTTGTCCCCATTTTTCAGATAATACGGTATTCAAAGCATTTGCTAAGTCCTGTGTATGTCCTGGGACTGCACTATAACGGATTCCCATCTCGGAAATCTGTGCAAATGCCGGTTGTAAAGCAGTCAGTAATTCCGACTTTAACTGACTGTCAATCTTATCTCTTGTAAACTGATCTTCAATGTTGCCACATACGTTGGTATAGAAAAGAAGCGGATCGAAGATCTGATAAGAATATTCTCCATTACAACGAACAGCAATATCGACATCTAATCCGATATTGGTGTCTACTACACGGAAAGGAACCGGATTAGCAGTTCCGTATTTATTTCCCATGATCTCTTTGGTATTGAAGAAATATATCCGCTGATCTTTGGCAGTATCTCCACCGAACCCGATACGCTTACCGATTGTAGAGAAAGTCTGCTTGATACTGTCACCTAAATTACCCTGAAATAAACTTGGTTCGGAAGACGTGTCATATAAGAATTCACCTTCCTCCGCACAGAACTCTACAACTTTACCCTGATCGACGATGATCATACATTGTCCTCTGTTGACAGCTACAACTGATCCATTGGAAATGATGTTGTCATGACCTTTGTTATTTGTGGCAAATCTGCCAGAGTTGCGTTTTTGACCTCTTGTTACCAATACATTCTCTGGCAAAGACTCGCAATAGAAGTATTCTTTCCATTGATCTGCCATAACCCCGTTGATTGAACCTGAAATTGCTTTGATTAATCCCATAATATTCTCCTTTTTTATGTATTTTGCGGTTACTGTTCAGTGACCAGACATTGAATAGTAACACTTTTGCGGTTGTTCAGGAAGACAGGAATGTCCGACTGATTGGTTCCGCTTTGTATATAGTATATTACATATAAATTGATTATACCTTTTTTGTCGGAAAAAGTCTATGAAAATTATTCTATGATGTCGGGGTCAAAACTATGCATTTTTGTTTTGCTTCGCCAAGTTGTACTAAAAGGATAAAATGTTAGTTACAGTTCACTCGTTAGCCAGTAAACAGTCACCCAATTGTTATATTCGTCAAGATGCATAAACAATATGGCATTGTGTTACATGGCATTGATGTGTTATAATAGCTCGAGTGCCAAACGCAAAAGATGAAAATTTTTAGATGCGTTTCGAAAATGTCAAAGGCAGTGAGAATACATGTTATAGGAGGAAATGAATATGAATATCGTTTGTTTGGATTTAGAAGGGGTATTGGTTCCGGAAATCTGGATTGCATTTGCAAAGGAGAGCGGAATACCGGAGCTCACGAAAACAACGAGAGATGAACCGGATTATGACAAATTAATGACATGGAGACTTGAAGTGTTAAAGGAGCATGGATTAGGTCTTAAGGAGATTCAGGATACCATTGCTAAGATCGATCCGATTCCGGGTGCAAAGGAGTTTTTGGATGAACTTCGTTCTTTGACACAGGTTATTATCATTAGTGATACATTTGAGCAGTTTGCAACTCCGCTTATGAAGAAGTTAGGATGGCCGACCATCTTCTGTAATTCGTTAGAGGTTGCGGAGAGTGGCGAGATTACAGGATTCAGAATGCGTTGTGAACAGTCAAAACTGACTACAGTGAAGGCATTGCAGTCGATTGGATATGAAACGATTGCCAGTGGAGATAGTTATAATGACCTTGGAATGATTCGTGCCAGCAAGGCAGGATTTTTATTCAAGAGTCCGGACAATATCAAGAACGATAATCCGGATCTCGCAGCATATGAGACTTATGATGAGCTGTTAGCGGCTATAAAGAATGTATTATAAAGATGATGAAGATATTAGTGATTGATGCACAAGGTGGAGGAATTGGAAAACAGTTGATCACGGCAATCAAAAAGGAGATGCAGGATTCTGATGTAATGGCAGTGGGAACAAATACGACAGCGACGGCTGCAATGTTGAAAGCAGGTGCAAATCATGCAGCAACAGGAGAGAATTCTGTTGTCGTTGCCTGCCGTAAGGCAGATGTGATCATAGGTCCGATTGGGATTGTGATAGCAGATTCCATGTTTGGAGAGATTACACCCGCCATGGCTTTGGCAATTGCACAGGCAGATGCTAAGAGAATCCTGATTCCATTTCGCAATTGCGATAATCTGATTCCGGGAATTTCGGAATTCACCGTGGGAGAATTGATTGAGAAGGCAATCGAAGAATTGCGGGAGTATTGGTAAGAAAAATCAGCTCTTGACGTTAAATGCATGCAATGGTAGAATTATCGTTAGGTATATTCTACACGAAGTAGGAAAAGGGTACAGAAGTATCCATATTATAGGTATTGTTTTTCTCGGGAAGGCAAGGAATATTTGCAGAGAAGATTGACAGACAGGAATTAGAATGTTGATCGGTGTGGTAATGGATAGAAGAGCATGATGTACTATGAAGGTGCGCTATTCTCAGAAGAGAATTGCGCATTTTTTAAAATATTCATATGGAGGTAAAAAGAAGATGGCTTGTTTTTTAGTATCAACAGCAGAAGCAGTTGCAGTACATGCACTGGAAAAACATGCAGAGAAAGTAGAAGCACAGGAGGTTGCTGAACAGGAAGGAACAGAAAAGAACGCAGAATTTGCAGTTACAAAGATTCCGTTCAGCAGAAAATTAAAGTGGCTTTCCAATCTTTTATGGGGTGGTGCAATCCTGTTACTCTTTGAGCATGTCTGGCATGGAGAGGTTGTTCCGTGGTTTCCGTTCTTAACAGCAATGTCGGATGCATCAGATACCGCAGAGATGCTTCATGAAATGGCAACGGTAGGGGTTGGAATGGCAGTTTTGATCACGGCTGTATGGGGAATTATGTGTGTAGTCGCAGATGTAATTGTAAAGAGAGAACCGCAAGCTGCAACGGTTAAGCAACAATAGGCATACTGGAATGTGCGTCAGCACCATGCCTGCTTCATATCTGTTCAGCTCTGCTGAATAGATACCACATATTATAGTAAGGAGATTTGGAAAATGACATTATTGATTACGGTATTTGCTGCTGTGATTGCAACAGTAAAATGGTATACTCGGGTTGATGATACGTTGAAACTTGGCACATTGTGCTTTCTCTATTGGGGAGCTTCATTGATGTGGCTGGTAGATGCAATTTTTGAATATGCAGAACTGCATGAACAATATTTTACTCCGGCTCCGGCGGATATGCTGAATGATACATTTCTGGGACTTTCCGTTGTGGCACTCGGGTTGGTGATCTGGGTGGTAGTTCTTTTGGTCAAAGATCCAAAAGGAATTGTAAGAGACACCCTTCGCATACAAAATAAATAATCTGAATGATACATCCATCTTTGATGTTTCTATGTTAGAGTGACATAAGCAAATCAAAGATGGATATTTTTTATTCGTAATTCTTGCAATCTTAATGTTTCAAAAGCTGGCAATTTATGTTATGATGAAATTATTGAGTTGGATGAAGGGATACAGGTATATTTGCGAGGGGTAAAAGTATGAGTAATTGGATATTAGTAGTGGATGATGATATGTTAAATCTTCGGGTAGCGGAAGATATTCTGATTTCTAAGGGGATGGAGGTTACCTGTAAGGCATCAGGAGAAGAGGCACTGCTTTTTTTGCAGGACAATAAACCGGATCTTGTTCTTTTAGATATTCATATGCAGGGAATTGATGGTTTAGAGACATTGAAAGAAATCAGAAAGCGTCATGAGTTAGATAGAATTCCGGTTATTTTTTTGACTGCCGATGAGGATAGTGAGACGGAGACAACAGGATTGACAATGGGAGCAAGTGATTTTATCAAAAAACCGTTTGTCCCTGAGGTTCTCTATGTCCGTGTGCGAAACACTATAGAACTGAATCGACTTCAGAACAATTTATCCAGTGAAGTAATCCGAAAGACGGCAGAAATCGTGAAGCAACAGGCACGGATTGAAAGGATGTCCTTGCAGATTGTTCAGACACTGTCTAGTGTAATTGACGCAAAGGATACCTATACGGAAGGTCATTCAGAAAGGGTGGCTGAGTATTCAAAAGAGATTGCAAAAAGGGCCGGTTTTTCGGAAAAGGATCAGAATAGTATTTATATTATGGGGTTACTGCACGATGTGGGCAAGATTGGAATTCCGGATTCCATTATCAATAAGCCGGGTTCTCTCACAGAGGAGGAATATGATGTGATCAAAAGGCATCCGGTAGTGGGTGCCCACATTCTCAAGAATATTACGGAATTTCCGGAGCTGGTTACCGGGGCAAGGTGGCATCATGAACGCTATGACGGAATGGGATACCCTGATGGATTTTCCGGTGGGAATATTCCGGTAGAAGCACGTATTATTTGTGTGGCAGATGCTTACGATGCAATGACTTCCCGCAGAAGTTATCGTAATATATTGACACAGGAGATTGTCAAATTGGAGATTGAAAAAGGAAAGGGAACACAGTTCGATCCGTTTTTTGCAGACATTATGTTGGCAATGATTGAAGAGGACAAGGAATATAAGATGAAGCAATAGATTCCGAATGAGCGGATAAAAGCTGGACACTATTATAAAGGGCTATATACATGAAAGAGCTGCAAGTAATTCGATTGCAGCTTTTAAACGATATGAAGGGAAAGAAGCATGGCAGGTATAATATATGGAATTGGTGTAGGACCGGGTGATCCGGAACTTTTGACGGTAAAGGCATTAAATTGTATCCGGGCTTGTGAGGTGATTGGAATTCCGGCAAAGAATGTGCAAACCTGTACAGCGTATCAGATTGCATTAAAGGCGGTTCCGGAGATGAAGGATAAGCCGGTAGTGGCAGTAACAGTACCGATGACAAAGGATGAAATTCGATTGCAGGAAGCGTATGACAGAGGATGCGCAGAGCTGATTTATGAATTGGAACAGGGAAATAATATCGCTTTTTTAAATCTGGGGGACCCAACCATATATGCCAGTTACATGGAAATACACAAACGGATTGAAACGGCAGGATTTCAGGCAGAACTGGTAAGCGGGGTTCCTTCTTTTTGTGCAGTTGCAGCAGAACTTGGCATTCCATTAGGCTCCGGCAAGGAAAAGATACATATCTTACCGGGTTGTTACGACGAAGATGAAATAGAGAAATATGATGGAACTAAGATTCTGATGAAATCAGGAGGGGAAATCGGAGGGATTAAGGAACGACTGGTAAAACTGGAGAAGAAGACAGAGACATTTGCAGTATCGAATTGTGGGATGGAGAATCAGCAGGTCTATTCGGATATCCGGGAATTGGATGAACAGGCAGGATATTTTACAACCATTATTGTGAAGGAAAAAGAGCGGGATGAATAGATCCGATTTCTATTTTTGGTGAACAAGGAAAAGTGCAGTGTATCGATTTAAGACAGAAAAGGACTAGCAGATATCATATGGAACAATACATTATGAAAAATCAAAACAAACTCCGGTTCGGAATTACCACTGGTACTTGTGCAACGGCAGCCGCCAGAGCGGCCGCGAGGCATTTATTACTTGGAGAATCCGGGAGGACAGAGACAATTGCTGTACATACACCGAAGGGGTTGATCGTCGATGTTCCGGTAACGATGATCACTGCTACAGGGACGGTCTGTGAATATCGTGTGATAAAAGACAGCGGAGATGATCCGGATGTGACCAATAGTGCAGAAATTTTTGTAAAGATAGAGAAAGGTTCTGCACAACCGGAGCAGGCATTTCAGAGTGAGAGGTATCCTAATCTCTATCTGGATGGTGGAGTCGGAGTTGGACGTGTCACGAAAGGCGGATTAGAGCAGGATGTGGGGCAGGCAGCGATCAATACTGTTCCAAGAACAATGATCTTCCAGGCTGTCGGGGAGGTTTGCGAGCAGATAGAGTATGATGGTATGTTGCTGATTACCGTATCGGTTCCTGCGGGGGTGGAACTGGCGAAGCGAACGTTCAATCCAAGGCTTGGAATTGAAGGGGGAATTTCAATTCTGGGTACGAGTGGAATTATTGAGCCTATGAGTGAGAGAGCTATTGTGGATACCATTGAGATTGAAATTCGTCAGCTGGCAAGGCTGGGAACAAAACATCTTCTGGTTACTCCGGGAAATTATGGCCAGGCATATGCATCCGGATTGCTTCATTTGAACATGGAGCAAAGTGTGAAATGCAGTAATTATATCGGGGAGACGATTGATCTTGCAATTTCTTACGGAATGGAGAAGTTTCTTCTGGTAGGAAATATTGGAAAATTGGTAAAATTGGCGGCGGGAATTATGAATACCCATTCCAAGGTGGCAGATGGCAGATGTGAGATTTTTGCAGTGCATACCATTCTCTGTGGAGGAACAAAGAAAATGGCAGAGATTTTGATGGACTGTATTAATACAGATGAAATGCTCAAATATTTAGAGGAATGGAGTTTGAAAGAAGCGGTGATGCGAAGCATCTGTGGGAAGATTGAGGAATATATGGAGCATCGCATCGGAGGCAGGATGCAATTCGGCGTTGTATTGTTTTCCGAAAAATTTGGATATCTGGGAGAAACATCAAAGGCGGGAGAAATATTAACAGTCTTTGAATAGGAAGGTGTCAGTGGTAAACCGCATGTGGCACATAAGATTCGCCGGAGAGACTTGGTTATTAAGGAGAATAGAATGGTAAATTTTGTTGGAGCAGGTCCTGGAGCTGAGGATCTGATAACGGTACGAGGACAGAAATTAATAGAAAATGCAGACGTGATCATTTATGCGGGATCGCTTGTAAATCCGGCTCTTTTGCAATCTGCAAAGGAGAATTGCAGGATTTATAACAGTGCTTATATGACGTTGGAAGAAGTGATTGCAGTGATGGAAGAAGCGGAAGTAAAGGGACAGATGACGGTTCGTCTGCATACCGGTGATCCGGCTATTTATGGTGCAATCAGAGAACAGATGGATGAGTTGGAAAAGCGAGAGATTACTTATGCGGTATGCCCGGGGGTCAGTTCTCTGTTCGGTGCTGCAGCATCCCTTCGAGCAGAATATACCTTGCCGGAAGTATCTCAAAGTGTGATCATTACAAGGGCAGAAGGAAGGACACCGGTACCGGAAAAAGAAAAATTATCGGAGCTTGCCGGTCATCAGGCAACCATGATTCTTTTTCTGTCATCTGGATTATCCGGGAAAGTAAAAGAGGAATTGTTAGAGGGGGGCTATGCACCGGATACACCGGTAGCAGTTGTTTACAAAGCTACATGGCCGGAGGAGAAGATTCTTTATACCACGATTGAAAAACTGCCGGAAGATATGAAAAGAGAAGAGATTCATAAAACAGCATTGATCGTTGTTGGTCATGTATTAGGTGACACCTATGCAAAATCCAAACTATACGACGCAACCTTCACAACAGAATTCAGAGAGGCATCCCGCAAATGACTAAGTCATTTCCGGGATGCGTTTTGTCAATCTGGCAGGAGGGGGAGTAATCTATGAAAATATTAATGCTGGCATGCAGCCAGAATGGATATCGACTTATGCAGAAGGTCAGTAACAATTGGATCAAAAACGACGGGGAGATTGAAATCATCTGTAAAGTGAAATGCAGCCGTCTTCCTGAAATTTCAATGCAGCAGAGTGTTTCCGGGTGCGTGGAAGAGTGGTTTGAAAAGGTGGACGGAATTGTATTTTTTGCTGCAACCGGAATTGCTGTTCGCAGTATTGCTCCCTGTATCCGTCATAAGGCGTTGGATCCTGCGGTAGTGGTTGTGGACGAATCGGGTAAATTTAGCATTTCACTGTTGTCCGGTCATATGGGCGGTGCCAACGAATTGGCAGAGCGGATGGCATCATTTTGCGGGGCAATACCGGTCATTACGACAGCGACAGATCGGGAGAGAAGATTTGCAGTAGATGATTATGCAAGACGACATGACCTTGCAGTAACGGATTGGAAAATGGCGAAGGAGCTTGCAGTGTCAGTATTGGAAGGAGAATCGATTGGTCTTTATATCGACCGGTATATAAAAAAAGCAGATTATTTGGAAACATTTCCGGAAGAAGTAAAAGTGTATGATGACCAAGCTGCATCGGAAACGAAACGTGATGCGGACATTTCTGCTTCGGAAGCAGAAGATGAGAGGATTCAAAAGGGAATGCAAATATCCTATCGGCGGTCGGTAAAACCTCGATTTGCTGCAACGCTTTATCTGGTACCCAGACAATTTGTTGTCGGCATTGGATGCAGACGTGGCACTTCTCTGGAGCAGCTCAGGGAGGCTGTGGAGTGGTGTCTGGCAGAAGAGAATATCCGACCGGAGGCGGTCTGTGCAGTTGCAAGTATTGATTTGAAAAAAGATGAGCCGGGACTTCTTTGCTATTGTGAACAGGAGAATCTTCCTTTTGTAACGTTTTCGGCAGAAGAATTGAAGATGATTCCCGGTGATTATGGGGAGTCAGCTTTTGTAGAGCAGGTCACGGGTGTATCAAATGTCTGTGAACGAAGTGCAGTGGCAGAAGCCGGAGGAGAGCTTATTTGCCGTAAGAAAGTTTATGATGGCGTAACAGTCGCAGTTGCGGTAAAAGGGTGAACTGTTACAGTTCACTCGGTGGCGTACGTCTGAATAGTAACAACTGTTACAGGGAAATTCAAATCAGGTGGGAATTTTCTTGATACGGGTCAAGTGATGTGGTAGACTAAATTTATATAAAAAACGCTGGAAGCATTCTTGAAATGGAGAGATAAAGAGTGAAAGAAAATAATAAACTATATGTGGTTGGAATAGGACCCGGACAATATTCAAAAATGACTATGGAAGCACAGGAAGTGCTTACGCAATGTGAAGTGATTGCCGGATATACGGTTTATGTGAATCTGCTCAAAGAATGTTTTTCGGATAAGGACTACATCGTAACAGGGATGACAAAGGAAACGGAACGTTGCCGGTTGGCGCTTCAGTCTGCAGCCAGTGGAAAAACAACTGCTATGGTTTGCAGTGGTGATGCAGGCGTATATGGAATGGCAGGAATCTTGCTGGAGATGGGGGAAGCGTATCCGGAAGTAGAGATTATTGTTGTGGCAGGTGTTACTGCAGCACTGTCAGGTGCAGCGGTATTAGGGGCACCGTTGGGGCATGATTTTGCAGTGATTAGCTTAAGTGATCTGTTAACTCCCTGGGAAAAAATTGAAATGCGGTTAAAATGTGCAGCAATGTCGGATATGGCAATGGCAATCTATAATCCATCAAGTAAAAAACGAAAAGATTATTTGAAACGGGCATGTGAGATCATTCAGGAATACCAAGCGGAAGACATTGTATGTGGGTTTGTGAAAAACATCGGCAGAGAGGGAGAATCCTATCAGATTCTGTCTTTAGGGGAACTCGCAGATGCTCAGGTGGATATGTTTACGACGGTATTTGTTGGGAATTCCCAGACGAGAAAGGTCGGTAATCGAATGGTAACGCCAAGAGGATATGTATGAGGGAACAATATGGCAAGAGTTATTATATTCGGCGGGACGATTGAGGGAAGAAAATTGACAGAATGGCTGGTGCATACAGATGTGCAGGTTGATGTTTGTGTTGCAACAGAGTATGGTGCATCGTTGCTGCCGAAGGGAGAAAATATACAGGTCTGTTCGAATCGGATGGGAGAAGAGGAAATGGTACGTTTTCTCAGGGAGAAGCAGGCGGATTATTGTCTGGATGCCACCCATCCCTATGCAGTAGAAGTGACAAAGAATCTGGTAGCTGCCTGTGAACAGGCAGGGTTACCTTATATCAGAGTGTTAAGGCAGGAGATAGAAGAGAAGAACTGTCTTAGCAGTTTACAACATGGTGAAGGAGTGCGGTCTGGAAAAACAGAAAGTCATTTTGTAAAACAGAAGTCCGGAGAAATAGAGGAAACAGCTGTATTTGTAGAAAGCGTGGAGCAGGCTGCAGAGTATCTTTGCCATACAACAGGGAATATTTTTCTCACTACCGGTAGTAAGGAATTAGAAAAATATACGGTTATTCCGGACTATCAGAATCGCTGTATTGCAAGGGTTCTCCCAACACTTCCGGTGATGGAAAAATGCAAAGCACTGGGGTTTGAAGGAAAGAATCTGATTGGCATGCAGGGACCTTTTAGTGAGGCAATCAATTATGAAATGTTCAAACAGACGAATGCTAAGTGGCTGGTGACAAAAAGTTCCGGCAAAGCCGGCGGTTATCCGGAAAAATGTGAGGCGGCAATCCGGTTAGGGATTCGTATTCTGATTGTTGGAAGACCGGTTGAACATTCTGTGAATTGCATGAGCCTGGAAGAAGTGATTTTCTTTATAAAAAAGCAATATTTTCTGAATGACCGGGAGGTATTTTCAAATGAGAAAAAGAAGGCAGAAGAAGCAGGAATGCTTTTGGGCATCCCATGTAATAAATTGGATGAGAGACTGTACGGGTTGGACAAAAATTATAGGAAAACAACTCGTCGAATCGATTTGGTCGCAATGGGACCGGGCAATCCCAAACTTCTCACACAGGAAGCAGTTTCTGCATTGGAAAATTGTGATGTACTGATTGGTGCAAAGAGAGTTCTGGAAATATGGGATGGATATGATCGGAAACCATATTTTATGAGTTATAAAAAGGAAGAGATTTTATCCTACCTAAAAGAGCATTCCGAGTACCGGAAAGCGGCAATCTGTTATTCCGGCGATATCGGTTTCTATTCAGGGGCAAAAGGAATGAGGGAATATCTGAGTCAGGAAGCGGTAAAGTTCAGGAAAACAGAAAGTCGGCAAGAAACAGAAAAACGGCAGGAAACAGAAAACCGGCAGGAAACAGAATGGGAAATCAATTCTATATCCGGTATCTCGTCCGTTACTTACTTTTTGAATCGGCTTGGCATCCCGTGGGAGGATGTAAAACTGGTAAGCTGCCATGGAAAACAAGCAGATATACTGCAATTATTACAGGAGAATCAGAAGGTTTGTACATTATTGGGAGAGAAAGATGCCGTTTCAAACATATGCAGACAGTTGATAGAGGCAGGTATGTCGGAAACACGAGTTACAATCGGAGAGCGGTTATCCTATCCGGAAGAGCAGTTGATACAGGGATATCCACAGGCATTTATTGACAAGCAATATAATACACTAACCGTTTTGCTGATAGAGAGAGCATCCATCGCCGAAGGCATTACGTGCTGTCGCTTTAACCGGGAGGAATAAAAATGGCGAATATAGGAATCAAAGATACAGAATTTATCCGGGGCAATGTTCCCATGACAAAAGAAGAAATCCGTATTTTATCGGTTGCAAAATTACAATTAGAAGAGGATTCCATTGTCTATGACATCGGTGCCGGAACCGGTTCTGTCTCCATTGTGGCAGCATTACAGTGTGTAAAAGGAACCATATATGCCATTGAGAGAAATTCAGAGGGTGTAGAATTGATTCATGCGAATAAAGAGAAGTTTGGTGTCACGAATCTACAGTTGGTGGAGGGGACGGCACCTGACTGTCTGGAGACTTTGCCGGCACCGACACATGTATTTATCGGAGGAAGTGGAGGCAAACTGATTGATATTATACGAACCGTTCGGGAGAAGAATCCCAAGGCACGGTTTGTATTAAATGCAGTTACATTGGAAACGCTTGGAGAAATACAAAAGATAAGAGAAGCATTCCCGGAATATGAGGATATAGAAGTAATTCAGGTAGGTGTTTCCAAAAGCCGAAAATTGGGAGAATATCATTTGATGACGGCGGAAAATCCGGTATATATTATTACATTGAAAGGGTAGGCGATATCTCAGACAGAGATGCCCCCCGCCTCTAAGCAAAGCGTAGGCGGGGGCAGGAAACTTGTCTCGGGTGGGGTTCAATCTCCGTCTGAGATATACGCTCCGCGAGGATGCGCAGGGATTTGCATATGAAATATGTCAGCATAGCTGACGCAAATC
>CAJOPP010000488.1 GCA_905236365.1 uncultured Lachnospiraceae bacterium | reverse complement strand
GCCATCTTCAATCGGACTGCCCAGCAAGATACCCTTATCACCATGATCCTTAACTTCTTTTCGATTAGAACAGTATTTGATATCCTCATCATATCGTTCTGCAATTGCCATTGTCGTTGCTACCGTCAGTGGAATCCCTTTATATGCCGGTCCAAACAACACATCAAAATCCATTCCAAACTCACTATTAATTGCCTCAGCATAATATTCTCCAAGACGCTTTAACTGTGAACCGGTACGATAAAATCCCGTGTTTACAAAGAATGGTGTCTTTCTTCCACTCTTCGTCACAAAATCTCCAAACTTCAGTACATTACAATCGATCATAAACTCAATAAATTCCTGTTTGTATTGTTCCATTTTTTATCTCCTTTTCTGCGGGGTATACAACCTTTTTTCTACCTGATACACCCTATAATCTCATTAATATCCACAATGCCCTTTTCTTCCATAAACTTTTGTATTCCCTCCACAATCTCAACAGTTGTGTATGGATTGTGAAAATTTGCTGTTCCAACTGCCACAGCACTTGCTCCAGCCATCATAAATTCAATGGCATCTTCATAATTCATGATACCGCCCATTCCGATGATTGGAATCTTTACAGCATTCGCGACCTGATATACCATACGAACCGCGATTGGTTTGATGGCCGGACCTGACACTCCTCCCGTCTTGTTGGCAACCGCAAAATTTCTTCGATTGATGTCAATCTTCATGCCGGTCAGCGTATTGATCAGAGATAATGCATCTGCTCCCGCTTCCTCTGCTGCCTTTGCCATGACCGTAATATCCGTCACATTCGGACTCAACTTCATAATTACCGGCTGCTTTGCCTTTTTCTTAATCTCTTCTGTAATGTGGGCAAGTGCCTTCGGATCCTGTCCAAATGCGATACCGCCTTCTTTGACATTTGGACAGGAGACATTGATTTCTAACAAATCCACATCTTCATCCGCAAGGCGTTCTACAACTTCCAAATAATCCTGCTCCGTCCTTCCGCAAACATTTACGATAATATTCGTATCAAACTGATGCAAAAAAGGAATATCCCTCTCGCAGAATACATCCATTCCCGGATTCTGTAATCCCACAGCATTCATCATTCCTCCATAGGTCTCTGCGATACGCGGTGTCGCATTTCCTTCCCACGGAACATTAGCAACCCCCTTGGTGGTAACAGCACCTAACCGGGAAAGATCCACAAAATCACTGTATTCCGCACCGGAACCAAATGTACCGGATGCCACCGTTACCGGATTCTTAAATTCTACTCCTGCAATATTCACGGATAGATTCATTATAGTTCCACCTCCTGTGCATCAAATACCGGACCATCCTTACAGATGCGCTTATTCTTTACATAACTGTGATTGTCTACTTCCTTGGACTGGCATACACATGCCAGACAGGCACCAATTCCACATGCCATCTTTTCTTCGAGAGAAATCTGTGCCTCAATGTGATTCGCTATCGCATATTCTTTGACTGCACGAAGCATCGGCGTTGGTCCACAAGCATAAATCACATCTCCTGTAATTCCGTATTCCCGTATTGCATCCAATACATTTCCCTGAACTCCTGTCTTTCCATCCTCACTGGCAATGTAAACCTCTCCATTTTCCTTCAGATCTTCCAGTAAAAATGTCTCATCTCTGAATCCTAACACGATGCTTTTCTCGCAGTTCAGTTCCTTTGCAAGCTGTAACATTGGTGGAATTCCAATTCCACCGCCAATCAGGACTGCTTTCTTCTCTTTTTTTTGAAATCCATTGCCAAGGGGACCCATCACATCCACAGTTTCTCCTTCCTGCAAATCAGAAAATTCTCTGGTTCCCGCACCTGCTACCCTGTATACCAGCCGGATTGTTTTTCCTTCTTTGTCAACCTCACACAAGCTGATTGGTCTTGGCAAAAGCTTTGATCCATCTTTGCTATATACTGATACGAACTGTCCTGCTTTTGCCTGAGAGGCAATCTCCGGAATCTCTAATACCAAACTATAAACGTCTGTCGCCAGCCTTACCTGACTTTTTACAGTAGCCGTCTTTTTTACCGCACTCATCTCTTTCTCCTTTTTTCACATCGTCTGCGTCTTTGTATCATTTTTGCGTGCTCGCTAAATACAGAATTAACGTCTTGCAATTGCTCCGGTTATATCTTCAATCATATCCTTAACTGCCTGTCTGGAAGCGTCTGCAAAATTCATCTCACCAAAAGATGCATATTTTTCCTGCTTATATGCAGCAATAATACCACGGGAAGAATTTACAATTGCACCTAACCCGTCTGCATTAAAGTAATGTACCAGATCCTGTGCTTTTCCACCCTGTGCACCATATCCCGGAACTAAAATGTATGTTTTCGGCATCAGTTTACGAAGTACTTTTCCCATCTCCGGATAGGTTGCGCCCACTACACAACCCACATTGCTATAGGTGTCTCCCATGCATTCTTCTCCCCATTCTACTACTTTCTTTGCAACTAGTTCATAGATTGGAGTTCCGTCTACCAACTGATCCTGGAATTCTCCTGAAGACGGATTTGAAGTCTTCACTAATACAAAAATACCTTTATTTTCCTCTTTACATACCTCAACAAAAGGCTTTACACCATCTGAACCAAGGTACGGATTCACTGTTACAAAATCTTCCTGAAAACCTGAATAAGATTTGTTGCCAATCTGAACCCTGCCCAAATGTCCCACTGCGTAGGCACTC
Source organism: uncultured Lachnospiraceae bacterium (assembly GCA_905236365.1). Classification (GTDB taxonomy): domain Bacteria; phylum Bacillota; class Clostridia; order Lachnospirales; family Lachnospiraceae; genus CAG-590. Next base: position 1,488 of record CAJOPP010000488.1, on the reverse strand, counting down.
GAAGTAGATCCAATATCGCCGCGTTTGATATCTCCAATCACAACCAGTCCCTTTTCTTTACAATATGCACAGGTTCTCTCAAATGCAGAAAGTCCCGGAATTCCAAACTGCTCATACATGGCAATCTGCGGTTTTACTGCCGGAATCAGATCATATACCGCATCTACAATGGCTTTATTAAACTGCCAGATTGCCTCAGACGCTCCTTCTAATGTCTCTCCATATTCATCAAACGCTGCTTTCTTTATATGTTCCGGAACATAAGAAAGCATCGGATCAAGTCCAACCACAACCGGTGCATTCAAGGTTGAAATCTTATTCACTAATGTGTTAATCATAGCATCCTCCTAAATTTATCCTCTGGTATGAGGGCATTCTGTTTTCTATTATATTCCATTTTCTCAATTTCTTCAATTCCCGATTTCGGAATAATTGAAAAAGGCGTGAAATCATTTCTGAAATCACGCCAAAACTATTCTTTACAGTTTACTATTCCTCATCGTCAATTACGATTTTTTCCACTGGTGTGACGTCACACTACCTCTCTTCTCATTGGTAAATGTGTTCGTGCTACTTTGATCTATTCAGTGTACCTGTCTGAAAAGTAATTTGAAAGAGTATACTGCATTAACTTTCCATCACTTATATAAAGCGCTGTCTTTCCGTTTGTATATGCATTGTAATCAAGGGGTGTAGACTGATTCGTACCATCTGCTTTTACAATATATACTTTATTTGACATATATCGAAAAGTGTATTTTCCCTTTTTGACTGCGGAAATTTTATAGTCCTGTTTCTCGAATATTCTCGAATACTTACTGCTCTTTGCAAAAACAGTATGTGGTAAAAAAACACTTACACTAATAGCACAAAGCATCCAGGATAAACATATCCCACAAATCATTTTAGAAGTCAAATAACGCTCTTTCATATTTCTATCTCCCTTTGTAAAATTTCAATATTATATGTTATCCTCATGAAATATAAATGCTCCTACTGGTTTACGGCATCAATACAGCATATATTCTTCAGTTGCCTCAAGCAACACAAATTAACATTTGCTTATTTTCCCAATTCCTGAAGCATTTTCTCCTTCAATTCCAGAATAAACTGTAATCCCTCTTCAAGATCAACGGAGGTCTTTACAGATTTATCTCTTGTAGTAATCTCTACCTTGTTCTCTTTCAGATTACGAGGACTTACTACCACACGGATTGGCACACCTAATAAATCCGCGTCCGCAAACATCTCTCCCGGACGAATACCCTCTCTGTCATCATAGATAACTTCCACTTTGTTACTCTGAAGTTTTTCATAGAGGTCATCTGCCACTTTTTTTGTCTCTTCATCATCCGGACGAAGACAGCAAAGGTGTACTTCCCAAGGTGCAATGGAGATTGGCCAGATTGGACCATAATCATCATGCTTTGCCTCACAGATTGAAGCCGCCAGACGTCCCACACCGATTCCGTAACAGCCCATGATCGG
>CAJOPP010000487.1 GCA_905236365.1 uncultured Lachnospiraceae bacterium | reverse complement strand
TATGTATGATGCTGTCATTATTGATACAGGTGCTGGAATATCGGACTCTGTTGTGGAATTTGTTTTAAGTTCGCCAGAGATTCTTTTGGTTATTACACCAGAACCGACATCAATTACAGATGCATATTCACTTCTAAAAGCTTTGAATCGAAAAAAAGAGTTTAACAGAGAAAATAAATTCATTAAGGTTATTACTAATCGTGTGGAAAGCGTAAGGGAAGGGAAAGAGATTTATGAGAAAATACGAATTGTGGCAGCTAAATTTTTAAATATCCGTTTGGAATATCTTGGATATGTGCCGATGGATAAAAGGGTGATATCAGCAGTGATTGAACAAAAACCAATTTCGCTGAGTGACCCCAGTAGTGAGCCGGCTGTTCAGTTTCGAAATATTTGTAACAGATTATTACATATTTCAGAAAAGAAAGAAAAGCAGCAGAGCGGAATTGCAAAAGTGTTGTTGGGATTTATAAAAACAAAAAAGAATAATGGGTAAATGATATGGATAATAGGATTGAGATTGGAAACAAATTAAATTTGGAAAAAATTGAAGAAAGGATATCTGTATCGGAGACAAAAAAACAGATTTTTATCAGTCAGGTGTTAGATGAGACTGAGGATGGAAAACTGATGATTTCAATGCCGATACAGGAGGGAAATGTAGTTCCATTTAGTGTTGGTCAGAAATTAAACGCCACTTTTTTTACAAAATCCGGATTGTTACGTTGTCAGGTGGTTGTTACAGGTCGCTACAAAAAAGGTAGTTTGTTTATGATGGAGGTTTCTCTGAAAAATGAGCTTAATAAAGTGCAACGACGGGAATATTTCCGGTTTGATTGCAGGATGCCGATGTTCTATCGCATAATAAGTGATGAGGAAAAAAAACTCATTGATTTGGGGAAGAACTATGAAGTTGAAGGAATGGAACCAGAATGGAAAAGTGCAGCTATTTTAGATCTGAGCGGTGGCGGTATTTGTTTTATTTCTAATTTCCGGGAAGAAAAAGATACCTTTCTGCAGGTGAAGTTTGATATGCAATTGGATGGCAACGTAGAGACGATGTATGCGTTTGCTTCCATTCTGCGCTGTGAACGCAATGAGAATAATACATTGCTTTATGATAGTCATGTTAAGTTTTGGAGATTGGATCAAAAAGAGCGGGAGAAGATTATTCGGTATATTTTTGAAGAGCAGAGGAGAAAGCGTTCTAAGGAAATGGGCATGAATTAAGAGGCTTTAAAGCCTCTTTTTTTGTATAAAATCACTAAAAAATATTACTATGCACTTATGTGCAGAGAATGTTTTGGTATAATAAACTCATAAAAAATCAACGGGGTGGAATTATGGCGCGCATAAAGAAACTAGTTGTAATTGCTGTTTCGACCGGAGGTCCGAAAGCATTGCATAAGTTAATCCCTATGTTTGATGAGAATCTGGATGCACCGATTGTAATTGTACAGCATATGCCCAAGGGGTTTACATCTTCCTTGGCAGAACGGTTGAATGAATCGAGTATGATCACAGTAAGTGAAGTAGTCGATGGTGAAGTACTTCAAAAAGGTCATGTATATCTTGCGAAAGGAGGCAGACACCTTGAGATTGCAGAAGATCAGCAGGGACAACTTTTTTTCGAGAGAACGATTATGAGCCGGTTAATAGTCTGAGACCGTATGCGAATATTACATACAAAAGTCTGGTCGATGTTAAGATTGATCTTATTCTATGTGTCGTATTGACAGGTATGGGTGCGGATGGATACGAAGGGATTAAGGAACTTAAAGGCAGGCAACATATCTATACAATTGCTCAAGACGAAGAAACATCCACGATTTATGGGATGCCGAAGGCAATTGTAGAGCATGGTATGGAAGATGAGGTGTTGCCGTTAGGAAAGATTAGTGAAGGAATACGAAGAAAAGTGGGGGTACAATAATATGGATTTAAGTCAATATCTTGAGATCTTTATTGATGAAACAAAGGAACATTTGCAGTCACTCAATGAGCAGGTACTGATCTTAGAAGCAGAGCCGGATAACATTGACACGGTAAATGAAATATTCCGTTCTGCCCATTCTTTGAAGGGTATGGCTGGAACAATGGGATTTAAGAGAATGCAACGGTTGACGCATGATATGGAGAATGTATTTTCTGAGATTCGCAATGGTAAAATGAGTGTTACTCCGGATTTAGTCGATGTTGTTTTCAAATGTTTAGACGCTATTGAGGAATATTTAACTTGTATTGTAGAAACCTCAGATGAGGGAGATAATGATAACGAAGAGATTATTAATATGCTGAATGCTTGTTTGGACTCAAATGGTAAAGCAAGTGAAGCTCAAGATTCCGGTAATGCAGAACAGCCGGTAAAAGAGAGTACAGAGTCATCAGAAGTGTCAGTAGCAGATGATGACAAGCGTAAGTTTTTACGTATCGATATTGCTGATTTTGAAAAAAATGCAATTACAGAGGCAAAAGCGAAGAATATGAATGTATTCGGTGTAACGGTATATATTGATGAGAATTGTATTCTAAAGGCTGCTCGTGCTTTCTTGGTATTTAAAGGATTAGAGAATATCGGTGAAGTAATCAAATCGGTACCTTGTGTGCAGGACATTGAGGATGAGAAATTTGAGTTTGATTTTTCTATGTTGATTATCTCAGAAAAGTCATTGGATGAAGTGAAAAAGGTCATTGCCAATGTGTCTGAAGTTAAAGAGGTTGTGATTGAAGATTATGAGATTCCGAAAGATATAGAGGTAGTTAGTTCTGTACAAGTTAAGGAGGAGGAAACCGATAAAAAAGAAGAGACCAAGAAAAAGAATACGCAGGCTGCAAAGAGTAATGCAAAACCAGTGGCCAATCGTTCTGTACGTGTGGATATAGAGAAACTGGATGATTTGATGAATCTTGTAAGTGAGTTGATTATTGCAAAGAATGGACTAGTCTCAGTCAGCAATCAGGAAGATAATCGAACATCTATGCAGAGTTTCAATGAGCAAATAGAATATTTAGAGAGAATTACCACGAATTTACATGAGTCTGTTATGAAGGTTCGAATGGTACCAATTGAGAGTGTGGTGAATCGTTTTCCAAGAATGATTCGTGACTTATCCAAGAAGCTTGGTAAGGAAATGGAATTGATTATGACAGGTGAAGAGACAGAGCTCGATCGTACTGTTATTGATGAGATTGGAGATCCGTTGATGCATATGTTACGTAATGCGGCTGATCACGGTCTGGAGCCCACTATTGAACGTTTAAAACTTGGTAAACCGCAGGTTGGTACGATTAGACTTAATGCTTATCAAGATGGCAATAATGTAACGATTGAGGTAGAGGATGATGGATCTGGAATTGATGTTGAGAAGGTAAAAGCATCGGCTGTGAAGAAAGGGCATATTACAGAGGAACAGGCTGAGATGATGCAGGAGAAAGAAGCCATTGATTTGTTGTTCCGCCCGGCATTCTCGACAGCTGAGAAGATTTCAGATGTTTCTGGACGTGGTGTGGGACTTGACGTTGTAAAAAACAAAATTGAAGGCTTAGGCGGTGATGTGGAAGTTTCCACAAAGCTTGGTGAAGGAACCAAATTTACAATCCGTTTACCGCTTACACTTGCAATCATTCAGGCCCTTATGGTAGAGGTTCGCAATGAGAAATATGCGATTCCATTGAATTCGATAGTGACTATTGAAGATGTTCTGGTTAGTGATATTAAGTATGTCAAACAGAAAGAAGTAATCAATCTAAGAGGTATGGTTATTCCGTTAGTCAGATTGGACAAAATCTTAGATTGCGAACCGATAGAGGAAGAACCGGAGAATCTTGTCATTGTTATTGTTAAGAAAGGAGATAAATTAGCAGGTCTTGTGATTGATAATTTGTTAGGACAGCAGGAAATTGTAATTAAACCACTAGGAAAGTATATTAACATCCACAAGATGATTAGTGGAGCAACAATTCTTGGCGATGGTGAGGTTGCATTGATTATTGATTCGAATTCATTAGTTTAGGGGGCAGATATTATGGAGGAAAATACATTAGTTAACGGCGCAAAACAATACATTGTTGTAAAATTAGATAATGAGCAGTATGGAGTGGATATTTCATATATTGATAATATTGTTCGTATGCAGCAGATCACAAGAGTTCCTAAGGCACAGTTTTATTTTCCGGGAGTAATTAATTTAAGAGGAGAGATTATTCCGGTTATGAATTTGCGTCTGAAGTTTGATTTAGAGGACAAGGAATATACCAATACAACCCGTATACTGATTGTAAAACCAGAAAGTGGAGCTAAGATAGGAATTTTAGTTGATGAAGTGCGGGAAGTTGTCACTTTGGAAGAAGATAGTATGGAAAAAGCGGTTTATGATGAACAAGGAACATATTTGCTTGGCGTCGGTAAATATAAAGATACTTTGATTTCCATATTAAATATTCATGGTATTATTGCAGATTTAGACAATGCATGGTGAAGAGTATGAAGATGAGTGATTTAACAAGTGAAAAAATAGAAATACTGCGAGAGCTTGGCAATGTCGGGGCAGGAAATGCCACGACAGCCCTCTCTGTTATGTTGAACTCCAGTCTTAAAATGGAAATTCCGGTCGTAAAAATATTAGAATTTAACGAGATTGCAGATTTAATTGGAGGCCCGGATGCATACGTAGTTGCTGTTTTGACAAAATTTGAGGGCGAAGTGAGTGGTATGACGCTATTTATCCTTGAATTGGAGGAAGCCAAGAATTTAGTGGGCACTTTACTTTTAAAGAAGTATCCGGAGGGGTATGTCGAATTTGATAATATGGAACGCTCGACTTTGAAGGAAGTGGGAAATATTCTGATGGGGGCGTATATTTCTTCGATTGGAACATTGGCTAATTTACACTTCCGTCTACAGCCACCGGCAATTGCTGTAGATATGGCTGCTTCTGTACTTAGTTTACCGATTAGTGAATTGGGGAAAGTAGGTGACCGGGCACTGATTATTGATTCTAAATTTTTGGATGATGATAAGCCAATCAATGGATTTATTTTATTTGTCACAGATGATGAATCTTTTGAACATATTTTTGATACGTTAGGAATTAGGTAATGGTTAGGGATTAGGTGTTTATATGGAAGAAATCATTAAGGTTGGAATTGCAGATATGAAGCTTTGCAAAAAACCTGACAAGATTACTACGATTGGCT
>CAJOPP010000486.1 GCA_905236365.1 uncultured Lachnospiraceae bacterium | reverse complement strand
TTAAAAAATGCAATCAGACAATTGACGGATAAACCTGAAGCCCTGATTTTTGTTCCGGTCGACAACGGCATTTTTCAGGATGACACCAACATTGACGCAGGAAACCCAATAATGAGTGCATCTGTTGCCTATCGCGCACGGGTGCTAATTGATGGGGTTTATGTCTCGGGCGTTATGACAGCAGCTCATGTGGTTAATTATGAAGGCTATATTTATACAACAGGAGGGATTCCTTTTGCAAAATGTATTCGACGTGCCCTGGGAGGTAGCTGTGATTCTGCTTTTTGTGAAATAATAAACAGCAATTTCGTTCCAACAAATTCATTATATGGTCAAGGAGGGCCTCAATTAAGCACCAGCACCACGAATCCTGCTCAGGGAGGAACAGTTTATAAGCTTGGTAAAAATGGTCTGTCCAGTGGCACTATTCTTGAAACAGAAGGGACTATTAGTAATGATAGCAACACTTTTATTCATCTCTCATTTGCCTCATACAATGCTTCCGGTGGCGATAGCGGTGGTCTTGTTTATAAAGTGGGCTTATCAACTCGGTATGCCGCGGGGATCCATAAGGGGCACGTAACAAATCTCAGTGGAACATTATTATATTCCTACTTCACAAAGGCAGATGTTCAGAATAGTTATTTAGGTGTAACAAGGTACTGACGTCACCGAAATCCGAAATGAACGACAACGCATGAGGGAGACAGGGGACGGTTCTTTGTCTTGAACCCCGCCTGAAAGCGGACCGAAAACCGGCGGCGGTTTTTCCATGTTTTTAGAGGTAGCAAACTGAACTTGATTCAATCCTACTGCTCCGGAATTTGCCGCACAAAGAAGGCGATGGCTGACAACGGCTTATTAAAACTGAAAGGGACCAGCAATATAAAAAAAGAAAATGGCTGATTGCCATCATTATTATTATCGTTGTTCTATTGTTGATTCCGGTGCCCACCTTTTACAAGGACGGCGGTTCCGTGGAATGGAAAGCAGCGTTATATACATATTATCACTGGCATATTCTTTATAATGAAGACCTTGCCGAAAGACAACCACAAGCAGAGGTTTATCGCAGCAAGGATGGTCAATACTGGGAGCGGAACGCCTTTTACTTCTTTCCGACTAACTTAACAGACCATGACTTTTTTGATGATCTAAAGCCGGATAAAGAAACTGCAAAAAAGCCATTGGAATCATCAAGTGCATATTGAAATAACCTTTTTGCGGATAGAGGATGAACAAGAAAGAGGAAGTTGAACTAAGATGAAAAAAGCAATGATAGTATTTTTGAGTTGTATACTTATTTGTTCACATGTATTAGCAATTCATGCTGCACCTGTGGATAATGATTCAGACTCGCAGATGGTCGAGGTAGAGTTAACCAATGAATTAACTCGTTATTTCAATAGCAGAAAACAGCTGCTTGCCGACGGTGATACAAAAGCTTTGCTGGCGGTTACCTTTGAAGGAATCGTAAACGATGAAGTCCGGCATTATAACTCCTCAAAAGAACTTGTATATTCTGACAAGTATAAGGTGATTCGAATTAATGTAGGGGAGGATGCCATCGTAAATGTAGAAGAAGATACTCTTGCCGGGCCTGTTCTGCATGAGATCTTTTTATTTAAAAGAGAAGAATCCGGGTGGATGGTCGTATCCGACAGATATTCTAATCAGTATGATGGATTCACTTCTGCTTCATATGTTAACCCTGAAGACATTCAGGCTATCGAAACAATGCTGAGAAACCAGACGGAAGTGCGCTATATTCCTTTCGGAGGGGAAGGTCTTAGAATGACGTTTCTGAATACTGCAAACAATGAAGTTGGATACTTGGAGAAAGCTTCAAATAGCAATCTGTATTCACACACAGCGAATCCTGGAAACAATAACTATACCAAATATGGAGCATGGTATGGAAGTAATCCTGCTGATTGGTGTGCCATGTTTGTTTCCTGGTGCGCAAATCAGGCGGGTATTTCAACAAGTATTATTCCGTGTACAGATTCAGTTCAGACGGGAATCAACGCATTTACATCATGGGGACGATATCATGCTGCTGCTTCCTATACACCAGTAGCAGGTGATGTTTTTTTCATGAAGATACCAGGAGTTATCAGTCATACCGGATTGGTATATGCACAGAGCGGAAACACGGTCTTGATTATTGACGGAAATGTTTCTGTTAGTGGGAGTTCATATCAACAGGTCAGAAAAACCTATCTTTCGCTGACAGATTATCATCTGACGGGGTATGGGCATCCAAACTATTGCTACGGTAATAATCATTCACCGTCTAGTTCTTATAGTTCAAACCTTTATACTCATTGGCATCCGTGCACCCTTTGCGGAACACGGGTGGCAGAAGCTTCTCACTCGTGGATCAGTTCAGGAACGGGTTATACCTGTTCGGTTTGTAATAAGCATGTCACAGCTATTCCTGCAGAATAACACGGCAATAATGCTTTCAAACAATCTTGGTCTTGGAATTTGATGCACGAGTGGATAATATTGTGAGCGAAAGAAATCTAAGAAGGAGCGAATGAAAATGAACAGACGGCTTAAATTGATCTTTCTGATCTTTCTTCTGATGTTGTCAGCCTGCAGCCGCAGCAATGAAACAGATCCCCGGAAGGAGAGTACGATGCCTGCGGATGCAGAAACTACTGCTCAGGCAGTTGAATCCACTCCCTCCGAGACAGCTGAGAAATCATCGTACTTTGATACGCTGTACGCAAACGGCAAAGCGCTGGATACGGATAAGCTGAACACGCTTGTTTCGTTTTTAGAGAACGATCATCAAGAGCTTCCGTGGAGTTTCCTGGGACAAGACTACCGCGATCCGTCAGAGATCGACATCACCTCCCT
>CAJOPP010000485.1 GCA_905236365.1 uncultured Lachnospiraceae bacterium | reverse complement strand
TTTATTTTGCCACGATGTTCACAATCTTACCAGGCACATAAATTTCTTTCATCAAATTCAGTCCTTCTAACTTATCTGCAATCGCCTCTTTTGCTTTAGCAAGAACCTCATCCTTTGCCTCATCCGCTGCTATGTCAATTGTGCCCTTTGTCTTACCATTGATCTGAACCGGAATCGTAATCTCATCTTCCTTCATTGCAGATTCTTCATACGTCGGCCATCCGGCAGAAAATACTGTATCAATTCCACCTAATGCCTCCCATAATTCTTCTCCAACATGAGGTGCAAATGGTGCAATCAACCGCACAATTGTCTTTAGTGTTTCTACATCAACACCACCGTTTTTCGTCAATTCCACCAATTTATTATTGTATTCCATAAAACCTGAAATGACTGTATTCAGACTAAACGTTTCCAAACGGGTCGTAATATCATATACCATTTTATTTCGAAGTTTCACTAACTCCGGTGTCTCTTTTCCAGGATTTTCAATATTCTTTATCACCATATTGTAGAAACGGGAAAGGAAACGGTATACTCCATCAATCCCTCTGTCATCCCAGATGGAATCCAACTCTGGTGGTCCAATAAATAACTCATAAAGACGTAACGCATCACAACCGTAATCTCTTACCATATCATCCGGAGACACAATATTGCCCAGAGACTTACTCATCTTGGTAGCAGCTCCCGTCTCTTTGTCACGGCCACAAATCATACCCTGATTAAATAATTTTGTAAATGGTTCATCAAAATCGATCACACCAATATCGTGCAGGAATTTGGTATAAAAACGTGCATATAACAAATGAAGAACCGCATGCTCTACACCACCAATATACATGTCGACCGGTAAATATTTGTCTGCTTTTTCTTTATTCACTAATTCCTTATCGTTCTTGCTGTCTACATACCGCAGGAAATACCAGGAAGAACCTGCCCACTGAGGCATGGTGTTCGTCTCTCTCTTTGCTGGTTTGCCACAACACGGACAGGTCGTATTTACCCATGAATCAATTGCTGCAAGCGGAGATTCTCCGGTTCCCGTCGGCTCATATTTCTCTACATCCGGAAGCAGAACCGGAAGCTCCTCTTCCGGTACCGGTACTGCTCCGCAATCCGGACAATGAATAATCGGAATTGGCTCACCCCAATAACGCTGACGAGAGAATACCCAGTCACGCAATTTATAATTCGTTGTCTTCTTACCATATCCCTTTTCTTCAATTATGGCAGGGGCTTCTTTCTTTAATACCGATGACTCCATGCCATTCCAGTCACCGGAATTGATCATGGTTCCACTTGCTTCTGTATACGCCTCTGTCATGTTCTCAATTTCTTTTCCATCTTTTGCAATAACCTGTATGATTGGAAGATCAAATTTCTTAGCAAATTCAAAATCACGGTCATCATGCGCAGGTACACACATAATTGCTCCGGTACCATAATCTGCCAAAACATAATCAGATAACCAAATAGGTGTCTTTTTTCCATTCAATGGATTAATTGCATAAGACCCGGTAAATACACCCGTCTTTTCCTTGTCCTGCATACGATCCACATTGGACTTCATTGATGCATCATAAATATATTTCTCTACAGCTTCTCTTGTCTCATCTGTTGCAAGCTTTGCAGCCAATTCATGCTCCGGTGCCAATACCATAAAGGTCGCCCCCCAAAGTGTATCCGGACGTGTCGTATACACTGTAATACTCTCATCCGTTCCATCTACCTTGAAATCAACCTCTGCACCGTGAGACTTTCCAATCCAGTCTGCCTGCATCTTCTTAACCTTCTCCGGCCAGTCAAGCTTATCAAGATCTGCTAACAAACGCTCTGCATAAGCAGTAATTTTAAGCATCCATTGACGAAGATTCTTCTTAGTTACCTCTGCCCCACATCGCTCACATTTACCATTCACTACTTCTTCATTCGCAAGTCCGGTTTTGCAGGATGGACACCAATTGATCGGCATCTGTTTCTCATAGGCAAGTCCTTCCTTAAACATCTTTACAAAAATCCACTGAGTCCATTTATAATATTCCGGATCTGTGGTATTTACTTCCCTATCCCAATCGTAGATTGCTGCAATCTCATTGATCTGTCTCTTGATATTTGCCACATTCTCCGCAGTCGAAATAGCCGGATGTACACCATTCTTAATCGCATAGTTCTCAGCCGGAAGTCCAAACGCATCCCATCCCATTGGGTGAATCAGATAATATCCCTGCATCATTTTATAACGACTCCAAACATCGGAAATAACATATCCTCTCCAATGCCCTACATGCAGTCCGTTACCGGATGGATATGGAAACATATCCAGACAATAATACTTTGGTTTCTTACCATCCTCCACATTAATCGGGTTCTCTTCCCATTTCTTGCGCCATTTTCCCTCAATCAGCTTATGATTGTATGCTGTTGCCATCGTTACATCCTCCTTGTATCTTTCTTCATTCCCGCAAGCACCTTGCCAAAACTAACACCGTTATCTCTGGCACCTGCCACGAGGGTCATATTCCCCCTGTATGTTAAGTATATCCAATATTTACAAAGCCTTAACCCAATCATTGTACCATACCGAAACATTTTGTCAATCTTCTTCTCAAAATTCCTATTTGTGGGGATGGCGGACGCTTCGAAAGTTGGTGAGGAAGCGGACGCAGGCGTTGTAGTAATCAAAGTCTTCGCGGACACGAGCTAAAGCATACCTTCACACTAGGTTCGAAAATACCTCACCAAATGTTCAGGCATTTCGCTCCCTTCGCTTTTTGATTCCTACAACACCTGCTGTTTCATGGCAAACTGCATGGGCAACTTTCGAAGCTGTTTCATGGTAAATTCAAGACTCGCGAGCGAGTCTTGAATCATCGCGTACTGGAATCATGTTGTTAAGGTTTAGTGCTGCCAGTACATTACCATTCTTATCGCATATTTTTCGAAAGGTAATATTCTCACGCATGGATTCAAAATTTTTATTCTTCTTAATGGAATTGGATGTAAATGGAATGCAGAATTTTGAACCATTTATTAGAACAACAATACCTAAGAACGGACGAGCCTGTTTACCTATCTACGGAGAAACAGAAGGGACATTGTCATCCACATTATGTAGGTTTCTTATGTATTTTATATTGACATTGTATAGCTTAAATCGGTTACTCATTATTCCTCCATAACACAAGAGACTATGCTGTTGCATAGCCTCTTGGTAGTATCCGTCGCAACGGAAAACTCTCTTATCGGTTCCACTTATAGGTAGGACTCACCTGATGATTGCTC
>CAJOPP010000484.1 GCA_905236365.1 uncultured Lachnospiraceae bacterium | reverse complement strand
GACGTACGTCACCGAGTGTGGTATATGTTGTCCGTTCCGGGCACGAGCTAAAGCATACCTTCGAACTAAGCTCGTGCCCGAAATGGAAAACATATAACATATCCGGCAACGTCCGGCTTAAGTAAATGACATTGCGTCTGAACAGTAACATATTATTGAGAACTTAGCGGATACTCTTTACAAAAATATGGATTTTTATTATAATTAAAGCGTATGTGTGAAAATTAGGAGATATGCTGGGATTAGCAGAAAATGAAATTTTTCTACAATACACAATGTTTTTAGATTTCAGGAGGATGAAAATAATGGATTACAAGAATGCCGGAGTTGATATTGAAGCAGGTTATAAATCGGTCGAACTTATAAAAGGTTACGTGAAAGAAACTTTACGACCGGAGGTCCTTGGAGGACTTGGAGATTTTTCGGGAGCGTTTTCCCTTGATAAGATTAAGAACATGGAGCATCCTGTACTGCTTTCCGGCACAGATGGATGCGGAACGAAGGTAAAGCTTGCATTTATTATGGATAAGCATGACACAATTGGTATTGATGCTGTGGCAATGTGTGTAAATGATATTGCCTGTGCAGGCGGAGAACCATTATTTTTCTTAGATTATATTGCATGTGGTAAGAATTATCCGGAAAAGATTGCTTTGATTGTAAAAGGGGTAGCCGAAGGATGTAAACAATCTGATGCAGCTTTGATTGGCGGTGAGACTGCGGAACATCCTGGACTTATGCCAATTGATGAATACGATTTGGCAGGATTTGCAGTAGGCGTTGTAGATCAGAAGGACTTGATCACAGGTCAGAATATTAAACCGGGTGATGCACTGGTAGGAATTGCTTCCAGTGGAGTACACAGTAATGGATTTTCTCTGGTTCGTAAAGTATTTGACATGACGAAAGAATCCCTTGATACTTATTATGATGAATTGGGAAAGACACTTGGTGAGGCTCTTCTTACCCCAACAAAGATTTATGTTAAGGCTCTTCGAAGCGTGAAGGAAACAGGCGTGACAATTAAAGGATGTTCTCACATTACAGGTGGTGGTTTCTATGAAAATATTCCTAGAATGCTACCGGAAGGTGTTCGTGCAGTTGTAAAAAAGGACTCTTATGAAGTTCCGGCTATCTTTCAGTTATTGGCAAAAAACGGTGATATTGCAGAAGACATGATGTACAATACTTATAATATGGGAATTGGTATGATATTGGCAGTGGATTCTGCTGATGTTGATAAGACGGTCGCAGCGTTGAAAGCAGCCGGAGAAGAGGCCTATGTGGTAGGGCAGATTGAAGCTGGAGACAAAGGAGTAACATTATGCTAAGAGTTGCAGTTTTAGTATCCGGTGGTGGTACGAATTTACAGGCAATTATTGATGCAGTAGAATCTGGAAGGATTACCAATACCGAATTGGTGGCGGTTGTCAGCAACAATAAGGGTGTATATGCTTTGGAACGGGCAAAGAAGGCAGGAATTCGTGATATTGTTGTTTCTCCTAAGGATTATGAAGACAGAGAATCTTTTAATGCTGCGTTGTTAGAAACAATAGATGACCTAAAAGTAGATTTAATCGTGTTAGCAGGATATCTGGTGGTGATTCCCCCAGCGATGATTGCTCGATACGAGAATCGGATTATCAATATTCATCCATCCCTGATTCCGGCTTTTTGCGGAACTGGATTTTATGGATTAAAGGTGCACGAGGCTGCACTTGCAAGAGGGGTCAAAGTGGTTGGTGCCACAGTTCACTTTGTGGATAAAGGTACGGATACAGGTCCGATTCTGTTGCAGAAGGCAGTTGCAGTCGAAGAGGGAGACACACCGAAGAGTTTGCAGCAAAGGGTGATGGAACAGGCAGAGTGGATCTTGTTGCCAAAGGCAATTGATCTGATTGCTAACGATAAGGTAACTGTTGTAGATGGGAAAGCTGTTATAAAGGGATAAGAAGATTCAAGTTTCAGCAGATAGTTCACATGAATATTACAAGAATGTGTAACGGGGCAAATACAAAATCGAAAGTTACGTTGTTTACAGAAATTAGCGTTGCTTTAACAATGATAATAGATCTATAGAAGAGATATAACGAAGATTAGAATCAGCAGGAGGATAAATATGAAAGTATTAGTCATCGGTAGTGGTGGAAGAGAACATGCGATTGTAACCTGTGTTGCAAAGAGCAAAAGAGTTTCAAAGATTTATGCAGCTCCGGGAAATGCAGGTATTGCAGAGCTTGCAGAGTGTGTGGATATTTCGGTAATGGACTTTGATAAATTAGTAGCGTTTGCAAAAGAGAAGAATATTGATTTTACAATTGTCGGTCCGGATGATCCACTTGTGGCTGGTTGCGTTGATGCATTTGAGAAGGAAGGGCTTAAAGTGTTTGGACCACGAAAAAATGCGGCAATCATAGAAGGATCTAAAACTTTTTCCAAAGATTTGATGAAAAAATACGGAATTCCAACTGCTGCTTATGAGAATTTTGATAATGCAGATGACGCCCTTGCTTATTTGGAGACGGCAGATTTTCCGATTGTATTAAAAGCTGACGGTCTTGCTCTTGGGAAAGGAGTATTGATTTGCAATGATTTAGAGGAAGCAAAAGCGGGCGTAAAAGAGATCATGTTAGATAAGCATTTTGGTGATGCTGGCAGTAAAATGGTAATTGAGGAATTTATGACAGGACGAGAAGTGTCTGTCCTTGCATTTTGTGATGGAACAACAGTAAAGACTATGACCTCTGCCCAGGATCATAAACGGGCAAAAGATGGTGACCAGGGTCTCAATACCGGTGGGATGGGTACCTTTTCTCCAAGCCCGTTTTATACAGATGAGATTGATGCATTTTGTCAGGAAGAAATCTACAAAAAGACGATTGCTGCTATGAAGGCAGAGGGAAGAGATTTTGTAGGTGTATTATTTACTGGTCTGATGATTACAGAGAAGGGAACTAAAGTATTAGAGTTTAATGCCAGATTCGGAGATCCGGAGGCACAGGTTGTTTTACCTCGTATGAAAAATGACATCATTGATGTAATGGAAGCCTGTATTGACGGCAGGTTAGATACCATTGATTTGGAATTTGAGGACAATGCTGCGGTTTGTGTGGTATTAGCTTCGGATGGATATCCGGTGTCCTATGAGAAAGGATTTCCAATTCATGGATTGGATACATTTAAAGAGAAGGAAGGCTATTACGTATTCCATGCAGGTACCAAATTTGTTGATGGAGAAATAGTAACCAATGGTGGGCGTGTGTTAGGTGTAACTGCAAAAGGTGAAAATCTCGTAAAAGCTAGAAATAACGCATATGAGGCAACTGCCTGGATTGATTTCGATAATAAATACATGAGGAATGACATTGGAAAAGCCATTGATGAACAATAGATCTTAGAATTGATACAAATGAGAGGGGACTGTGATAGGATTACAGTCCCTTTGCGGCATTTGATAAATTGACTGTCTGCTATAATTGGGGCTTTATAACTTCCCGGAAATATATCAGATGGTAGATGCCACTCCTCTTTAAGCATAAGTTTATGCACATCGCATTCTGTTACAAAAATGTTGGGAGAGTTATTGAATTTAGAAAGAGATTTATAATGAGAATATAGATAAGATTGGAGAATGTAATGAGTCAAAATTATACGAAAAGTGCAAACAACGCTTTACGATACGCTAAGAAAATTGCACTACAGTTAGCACAGGAGTATGTAGGAAGTGAACATTTACTGCTTGGACTGGTGAAGGAAAAGAGTGGTATGGCATCTGCAGTCCTAATACAAAATGGCGTGGAAGAAGAAAGGTTAGAAAACCTGACCAGTCAACTTATGATGGATTATACTAATGTGGCATTGGCTGAAAAAGCAGAGTTTTCAAAAAGATGTCTGGATATTTTAGAACTTGCCAATAAGGAAGCCTTGAAATATAAAGCAAAACAGATTGGAACAGAGCATTTACTGATTGCAATCATTAAACATCCGGACAGTGTGGCATTTCGATTGCTGACAGCAATGAATATTTCGATAACTAAACTTTATGCAGATGTATTGGCTGCTATGGGATTAGATCCAGCAGTTGTTAAAAGTGAATTGAACAGTCTGAAATCCAAGGAGAAAAAGGGAAAGTCTTCTACACCGACATTGGATCAGTATTCTAGAGATTTTACAAAGCTTGCGAAAGAGGGGAAATTGGATCCTGTTGTGGGTAGAGAAGATGAGATGCAGCGCGTTGTACAGATTCTTAGTCGCCGTATGAAGAATAATCCGTGTCTGGTAGGAGAACCTGGCGTTGGAAAAACGGCAATTGTAGAAGGACTGGCACAGATGATAGTATCAGGTGAAGTACCGGATACAGTGATGGGAAAACGTCTTCTTTCATTGGACTTATCCGGTATGGTGGCAGGTTCCAAATATCGAGGAGAATTTGAAGAAAGGATTAAGAAATTAATCAATGAAGTGACACAAGTGGGCAATGTAATTTTATTTGTCGACGAGCTTCATACGATTATAGGTGCAGGTGGAGCAGAAGGGGCAATTGATGCCTCAAACATTTTAAAACCAGCATTGTCCAGAGGTGAGATCCAGATGATTGGAGCTACAACGACTGCAGAATATCGCAAATATGTAGAAAAGGATGCAGCTTTAGAACGTAGATTTCAACCGGTTACCGTACAGGAACCTACAGAAGAAGAAGCGATTGCTATTTTAAAAGGTCTGCGTTCCTGCTACGAGTATCATCATGGACTATCGATTAGTGATGAAGCAGTGGAAGCTTGCGTGAAGTTGGCAACTCGGTATTTGAATGACCGTTTTTTGCCAGATAAGGCTATTGATTTAATGGATGAAGCCGCAGCAAAGAAAAAATTAGCCGCTTCGAAGCGGACGCCTCAGATGCAGCAGATAGAAAAAGAGATAGCAGCATTAAATGTGGAATTGGATCAGTCTTTTATGGAAAATGATCTGGAGACAGCACATGAGACAAAGTTAGCATTAAAGTTACTGGAAGAAAAATTAGATAAATTAAATAAAAAACACGATAATAATATTAAATTGCAAAGCCTCGTTTTGGAAGAAGAGGATATTGCTGCAGTTGTTTCTGAGTGGACAAAGATTCCAGTTAGTCGTTTGCAGGAGGAAGAGTCTAAGAGGCTCCTTCGATTGGAGGATATTCTTCATCAACGTGTGATAGGGCAAAATGAAGCAGTCGAAGCGGTAGCTAAAGCAATCAAGAGAGGAAGAGTTGGGTTAAAGGATCCTAAACGTCCTATTGGTTCTTTCCTGTTTTTAGGTCCCACCGGAGTGGGTAAAACAGAGTTGTCTAAAGCATTAGCCGAAGCTGTGTTTGGGGATGAAAAGGCATTGATTCGGGTAGATATGTCCGAGTATATGGAGAAACACAGTGTATCCAAAATGATTGGTTCACCTCCAGGGTATGTTGGATTTGAAGAAGGCGGACAATTAAGTGAAAAAGTTAGAAAAAATCCGTATTCTGTTATTTTGTTTGATGAGATTGAGAAGGCGCATGTAGATATTTTCAATGTTTTGCTGCAAATTTTAGATGATGGTCATGTGACAGATGCACAGGGAAGAAAGGTAGATTTTAAAAATACAATTATCATAATGACCAGTAATGCAGGTGCATCTAGAATCATGGAGCCGAAAAAACTTGGATTTTCTACAGATTCTTCAGACGAAAAAGATCATGAATATATGAAGGGGGGAGTTATGGAGGAAGTAAAACACTTATTCAAACCGGAATTCCTGAATCGTATTGATGATACTATTGTTTT
>CAJOPP010000483.1 GCA_905236365.1 uncultured Lachnospiraceae bacterium | reverse complement strand
CCACCTGCAAAATTAGGATACTTTAGTACTGTTTTCCAATATTCTTCCACATCTCCCGGGCCATTTCCCATACAATGGCTATATTCGCACAAAACTAAAGGCTTGCGATAGCGCCGATCCTCACAGTATGTTCTGCACCACTCAGGTGAGGGATACATACGGCTTTCCACGTCCAGCATACTGGTATCATTGTGATAACCTGCCGTATCACGGCAGGCTCCCTCATAATGTACCGGTCTGGTAGGATCCAGACGATGACAAAGTCTGCCCGCCTCCTCCAGATTAGGGCCATAGCCGCTCTCGTTACCTAGTGACCACATAATCGGTGCCGGTTGATTACGGTCTCTCAATACATTTCGTTCCTGCCGGTCCAAATATGGTTCAAGCCAATCCGGATCCTGAGAGAGAAGTCCCACGTTGTCATCAATACCTGGCGTTCTGACATCTGCCATACCGTGAGTCTCTAAATCCGCCTCACTAATCATGTAAAAACCAAATTCACTACACATTTCCACAAACCATGGAGCATTTGGATAGTGACTGGTACGAATGGCATTAATATTATGTTTCTTCATAAGTGCCAGATCGTCAAGTGCATCCTCTCTGGTCACAGCTGCTCCCCTCTCCGGATGGGAATCATGACGATTTACACCTCGAAAGGTGACAGGGCTTCCGTTCAATTTAAACACGCCATTTTCAATATCTATGCGACGTACGCCCACTTTTTGTTTAATCACCTCGGCTCCATCATCCGCAATAATCTCTAAAGTATACAAATAGGGATCCTCCGCATTCCAAAGATGTGGTTTTGAAAGATGGAAGCAAGATTTATCCCCTTCATTTTCCAGACGACTCTCGCCAATAAAGGAACCATCCATTGTAAAAAGACGAGCTATAAGCTGTGGATTCCCCTCAATAGCAGTTGGGGTAACACAAATTTCGGCAGTTTCCGCTGCCAGATCAAGAGGGGTAGTAATGAAATAATCAAAAAGAAATCCTGCCGGTCGTTTAAGCAGCACAACATCCCGGAAGATACCACTGAACCGAAACTTATCCTGATCCTCAAGATAGGTTCCGTCACACCACTTTAACACCAATACTGCCAGTCGATTCCGGCCTTCATGTACAAAGGGTGTGATTTCGAATTCGCTCGGAGAATGAGAAACCTGACTATATCCCACCTGTTCGCCATTTATCCAAAGAAAGAAACAGGAATCCACACCTTCAAAATAGAGAAAAGTACGTCCATCGCAATCCTCCTTTGATAAGGTAAATTCTTTCAGATAGGCTCCGCATGGGTTAATTTCCGGAACAAACGGCGGATCAATCGGTATGGGATAACGGATATTGGTATACTGCTGCAGATCATATCCAAGCATCTGCATGCATGATGGTACCGGAATACTGACATAATCATTTCCCGCGAAATTCTCATCTGAAAATTCCGCAGGAACCAGCGAAATCCGGGGATAATATGCAAAACGCCAATCATTGCCCGCAAGAGATACTGCAGACGCATGTTTACTTGTCTCATCCGGCAGATAATAAGCACGTGGAGACAAAGTTCCCACGTGAAGGGTATGTTGATCTTCATACCAATGTGGTAAGTTCATATTCGTTTCATTCCTTTCCTAACATTGTCAAAAACAGGTATTTGTAAAAACAAACTTCTGTTGCAATTATTCCGTAACCATATTATACGGAATAATTGCTTTAGCAGGAACGGAGTCGCCGCGCCTAAGATGAACAAGCATACTTACAGCAGTAACTCCCATCTGGTACTGATTCTGAATGACATGCGCATAATTCGGAAACAGACTTCCGGTCATATCAAAACCATCAAAATAAACAACTGCCTTCTCATCCTGCAACCCTTTCTGCATAAGAATCTGAATGAGCTTATGAGCGATTTCATATTCAACAACAAAGAAAGCAGTAACATCCGGTCTCTCCTCAATATATTTTATCATACGCTGTGTAGCAAGCTCCTCCATATCTGCATCATCATCATCATCATTAGGCAAACACGCATCCAAATCCCTTACCCAAAGAGATTCATCAGAAACCAGCCCATTCGAAGCCATAGCATTTAAATATCCCGCAAAGCGATCCGCTACAGTAGTTGTCTGCATAACCGAATGCGAAACAAAACAAATCTTCTCATGACCTGCCGCAATGAGATGATTGGTAAGTTCCCTGCCTGCCTCATAGTTATCGGTCGTTACTACAGGTATAGGAATTCCCTGCATTCCCCGGTCTACAAGAATCATCGGGAAATTTGCAAGGTGAAGTTTCAGAATATCACTGTTGTAACTTTCCCCCTGTGCACACACAAGCAATATCCCTATAACACCTGCTTCGAGCATTTCATTCAATGCCTGAGTCTCAACCTCGACAGAGCCGTAGGTAAATCGTATCAGCATCAGATATCCGCGTCGCCGACATTCATACTCCATCCCCCGTATCAGGTCAGGACCAAAAGAAGAGCCGAAAGAGTCCATGATCACTCCGACAATCGGATGATTGGTCTGCTTCTCCTGATTTCCGGATAATTCTAATTCATCCGGTACCGACTCATCTTGCTGTTGGGGAATTTTCAGCACAAAAGTACCTTTACCGGGTTGTCGCATCACATACCCCCGATCTGCCATTATTTCTAATGCTTTCTTACTGGTGATTCTACTGACACTATATTTTTCAGAAAGTTCTTTTTCCGAAGGAAGTCTGTCTCCTATGCCATACCTTCCGCTCAGTATACCATTATACAGATTCTTGTATATTTTTTGATACATTGGTTCACTAGACATATTAACCTCCTGTTTCTGTGCTTTACCTTCATGTTACATATTAAAAAAATCTTCTTCCATCAGATTTTGAAGCAGCTCTGCAAACAGAGTATTCGCCCATGCAAACCAGCTGCGTGTGTATTTTGTTGGTTCATCCGGATCAAAAGATTCATGCATAAAATTGGTTCCCCCATGTGTTCCTGCGAGCATATCCAAAATAGACAGAATCTCCGATCTGTCTCCACTGGTCAAAGCCTGCATGACTAAAGCTATATGCCACACATATCCATCCGGAGTATGTGGAGAGCCAATACCCCTTGCATACTTTCCTTCGTAATAATACGGATTACCGTCAGATAATATAAACCTTCGAGTATTTTCAGTAACTTCATCGCCCCGTTTCCTATAACCCAGATAAGGAATTCCCAAAAGGCTTGGTGCATTTGCATCATCCATAAAATTGGAATTTCCCAAACCATCAACTTCGTAGGCATAAATCGAGCCATAGGTCGGATGATCAACGATACCGTATTTCTCGATACCGGATTCAATCTCCTTCGCAAGTGCGGAGGCACGTTCCGCCAAATCATTATCCTTATAAACCTTCTCCGCAATCTCCTGCAGATCTTCCATCGCAACAACCGCTGCCATGTTAGACGGAACAAGGTAACCGTAAACACAACGGTCATCCGAAGGTCTGAAACCCGACCATGTCATACCGGTGTATGCCACCGGATTACCCTTTCCATCGCATGGCAGGGTATCTGTTTCAGGGCAATCGGACCGACTG
>CAJOPP010000482.1 GCA_905236365.1 uncultured Lachnospiraceae bacterium | reverse complement strand
GTGGTTATAACCTGTTTCGCCGTGGTGGTTACAGTGGGTTGGGTAATGGAAACTGGTTTGGTTTTGAGGAACTTGCGGAGTTCGTACTCCAGCTTGGCGGCGGCAAACTTGGGAGTGGTGCAAAGGAAATGGCGGATGAGGGCTCGGTTCTTGGTATGCCTGCCGAGAACCGCCACGCCCTCTGCGTAGTCCTTGCCGCTGGTGAGCCATTGGATGATGTCGTCCATATCTTTTTTTTCAAAAATAATAAGAAAGACAGTAACGACGTGGGACAAAAAAAACGGAAGCCTTTACAGACCTCCGTTATTACATCATTTATCAAATTTGACTTTTTTTCCTGTCATGAACTGATAACCGATATGCAGCCCTATACTCCCCATTTTGTAATGATAAGTTCCCGAAGAGGCATATCGTTCTGGAAAGGATGAAGGGGGAAGCGGTCCATAATCTATGGTCAACCTGTCAACAAAGGAGAACGTCGAATTTATTCCAAATATGAAATTGTGGTTGGGATTCTTTCCATGGACGATAAAATTGACGGCGAAAGATAAATCAGGAATATAAAAGGATTTTTTATTGAGTTTTGGCGTATAACGCATGTATGCAATCCCCCTCTCATGCTCATCATCCCAAATAGCTGAATAATACTCATCTTCGAAATCTTGGTCAAAGCCGCCCAGAAACGGTGCGAACTTCAATCCCAATTCTGGCTCTATAAACACATTTCGGTGTATTAGAGCAAGATATGAAGCTTTCAACGAAAAACCGGAATACACATCGGTGTATCCGAACCCATCCAGCGAATTATGGTCTCCGACTATACCGCTTGCCCATACCGTGTCCCGAGGAACGACACCTAACAAATCCGTTGTAAAAGTTCTGTAAAATAAGCCAAAGGGTATTTCCACAGACAACCCGAATCCTTTTGTTATGGCAACGCTGTATTTCAGCACAAGTTCCGGCTTATATCCACTTCCTTTTCTTGGCTTGATTGGACCACTTGAATTTGACAGTTTGTCAAAAAAACCAAAACCGTTGTCAAATATTAAGGCAATAGAATGAACAGGGCGCTTGAAATCGAAAGTGGAATACTCCAATTCCTTGCGATATTGTTTTCTGTTGAATGTCTTCGGCAGACTGATGAACTGATACCCGAAATTGAAGCCAAAGTATGTGTCCCGGCATGTGATGTCGCAATCCTTGACTTCCTCCGTAAAAGGTTCCCTTAGCGAAAAGTATCCTGTATATCTCGGTACAAAACCGATATTGGCATTCACCCCGAGAACGAAATTGCTGCGAGGATTACTTTTGGTGTGGAAAAGAAAGTTCACCCCCAACGTAAGGTCGGGGATGAACATCCTATGGCAATCGGTATTATCAACACTTAAATACTTTGACAGCACCCACTCTCCCATGTCAGACAGGTAACTTTCATGTATGCAAAATCTTTCCTGAAAATAGAAAGGCATAGTAATTCCAATGTTAGGCTGAATGAAAATTTTTTGAGAGAGTTGCCTGAAGTAGGTGGCATTCAAACTGACGTTCAAATAATTATCGAACAAAGGAATGAAATAGCTTAGGGGCATATTAACCGCACTGCCAAAATTGGTTTCAGCATTACGATTTCTGAAACCATACAAGCCAGAAGCCGCCCCAATTGAAAGACCGAAGCCTGAACGAAAATTAAGTCCATAGGTTAGGCGGTACTCTCTACCAACCGCTGGCAGTGAGACATACCCGTCCGCCGGATTACAAAAATACACGAACTTGTTTTTCGGATATAGGCCAATATTACATTGCAGACTTACAGAATGTGTAATCTTGTCCGAAAAACAGAGCTTCTTTTCCTGTATTCCCTGTGCGTCAAGAATGACAGGGAGTGCAAAAAGCAAAGCGAGCAGTGTTTTTTTTATAGTATTCTTCATCTAAATGTCTTTATAATGCCAGATTGACATATGCTCCATTGACTTTTGTCGCTGCATGAGAGCTTAACAAAGAGGCTGGATAGGGGATGATCACACATGAAAAAGAATTCGTAGAAATAATTACAGATGTATGACATAAGGCCATACGGTCTTTGATTTTTTCATCCAAATGAAGTATGTTATGTGGAACATCTCCAGCATCACAAGTGTACCATTTCTTTCCTCCCGCGGCGACATGGATTCCGCTCGTCCATAATAGTTTGGTGCCATTATCCCTAATTGTGTATAATGTTGTGGACGCAGATAAGTAAGCACTTCTAGTTGAAATTTTACCGACAACCATTCTGTTTTTGTTTTTGTATGTAAATTGTTTTTCGCCATAACCATTGTCCTTTCTTTTACAATCGCCACTGTTGTTTATACATTTGTCTGGATTAAAAATTTCACCTGCAATCTTAACATCCCCGTTAACATTATGCAAAGCACTTTGATAACGTTCTAATTCAGTATTCATAAAAGGATTGTCTTCGACAGTCGATTTGGGGTCTTCCATCCATTCTTTTTCTAAATCTTCAAGAACTGCGTACATACTTGTAAAGCCCATAGAATTTGCAAAGTCGTGTAATGGCTGGAACGGATTGAATTCATTTTTTTGAATGGCATCGTTCAAGATCTCATCATCATCCGTTCCAAGTACCTTAATAAGGCTATCAACATAATTTTGAGTCCTTTCCTCACATGCCTCCCCTATAGCCTCAACTGCTGCAATATAACTTTCCCAGGAAGGAAATTCTAACATCCCGTTCGACATTGCAACATTTTTAAGATTCAAACTTTCAGTTGTTTGATTTGACCAATTTTTCACATCATCTTTCTCGCAACCAGTAAAGATTGCGCTTGTAAACACGGCTGTTAAAGCCAAAAATATGATTTTTTTTCATTTTTTTCAGATTTTAATATTATAATCAATGTGTTAATTCTGTAGAAAACGGAGAAAAAAGTAATTGTTTCTATCGTTTTGTTACGCACGCCTTACGGGTACAGAATTGTCGTAAGATTGTGTGTCAATCAATGCCTAGGTATTTGTCTT
>CAJOPP010000481.1 GCA_905236365.1 uncultured Lachnospiraceae bacterium | reverse complement strand
TTCATTCAGACTGATTTTTCGGTCAGCCATTACTCTGTCCAATCGAAGTATTATTTTACCCTGTCAGGATCAGGAGTATTCAACAAGCTCTACTCATTCATAAATGTTGAAACTCTGTCTTGTATGATTTTAGCTACTTCGTGTACATCTTTTTCTCCCTTAAAGTATGTTTTGCTCTCCTCAAGAATAATCTCTTGTATGACAGGATCTATTTCCTGCCTGTTGCATGCATTTAAAAGCAGTTCTCTTAACAGTTCTTCCTGCGTTTTTTCCAATGGTCCAACTTCAATATCATACCCATCCCAACTGATTGAAAAGTCATCCGGTTTCAAACATGTGATCCATTGTCCATCTTTTTCGTAGTCCTCTGTCGCTGAGAATCTCATAATCAAATCGTCTATACAATCTTTCCGTATCGGAAAACCTGTATTGTCTGTTTGAAGGAATTGACCATCATCGGAAATATCCTGATATTCTTTTGTAAAAAATTTCCTTACAAACTGCCATGCACCCTCTTGCCTGGAGCTCTTTGCAACAATTCCCAATTGCGGCATAGTAGAATACAGATTCACTCCCATATGTTCCGAAAAAGGAGATGCCACCACTGTCAAATCTTCTCCTAACGCCTTCCAATACATATATAATTCTGTGATAGAAACCGGTGTCTCTGCAAACAACAATCGATTCTCCTGTAATGCCGGAACCCTGTCGTCTAATGTTATTTGTGTGCTGTTGTTAACCTCATATTTTTTCGCCAATTTCAAAATTTCTTCAAAAGCCGGTTCATCAAAATGACATGTTTTATGGTTCCAATCCAATAAATGATCTGAAGAGACCAATATCATCTGGTTTAAGATTTCTTCAGCGGAAGTATCTGAAAAAATATGAACTCCTGGATTCTGCTCAATATAGCTTTGAAATGATTCAAAATTCCATTGTCCCGATTCACTTAGATGTGATTTCTTCGTCACCCACCCATACAAATGAACAAAAGAAACAGATTGATATAGTTTACCGTCATATTCAAATGCTTTCAGCAGATTGTCATAAAAATCGTCTCGTTTCAAAGTTTGATCAGAATCCAAAAACGGATATAAATCTGCAAAAACACCTTTAGCCAGCAATCTCTGTGCTTCTTCCGGTGCTATTTCTACAAGATCATACTCTTTGCCCGTCGTCAGGTCAATCAAAAAGCTATTTACCGGATCTTCATTCTCCCCATACTTTTTCAATTCAATCCTATAATCTTTGTTTTTCCTGTTAAAATCAGCCACTTCTTTCTCCATAACACTGTCACAATCCAAAGAAGCCATGTATAAAATCTCTTTTTCTCCCTCCGCTTTTTGGGCTCCTCTTGCAATATAAATGAATTCTACATCTTCTGATTCCTTTACTGCAAACAGTTTGTCTTCCGATACCGAACATATATATTCCACTTCCGAAGACACAATATCTGCATCCTGTAATCGTATAACCGGTGTCAAACCGGAATGAGACCGCATTCCACCAAATATTTCGTCATCCCCTTTGATGTAATAATCGTACAATTCATTTCCACAGAATAATAAATCAGATCCATACTTTCCCTCCGGAAGCTGAAGAATTTCTTTTGTTGTCCCTGACTCTTTATCTACTTCACATAAACTCAGTATTTCCTGATCTGCTTCATACTTTGCAAAAACACAAACAATGCTTCCGTCCTTCAGTCTGACAGCATCAATAAACAAAGCTTTCTCAAGAGTTACCTCCCTGACATATTGAAAATCCTCAGAAAGAATATGAATCTTACCAGATTCCATAAAAAGATAGAGGTTCCCATCCCCATCGAATTGTATGAATTGTACAGTATCGTTTTTTTCCACATATTGATCAATGGCAATCTCTTTGATTTCATCCTGTCCCGGTTCCAGACATTTTATCTGTTCGTATGTTTCATCGTAATTCCTCTTTTCCTCAAGAATATAAAACATACCACTCATACTGATATCCATTGTTTTTGTAACAACATCGTCCGCTATCTCTAAATTGGCCACGGATGTTGCCTCTCCATTTTCCACCTTATAAATCATTTGCCATTGTGAATCATCATCCCAGGTTTCCATTAAAACAAAAGCAATTGCTTCCTGCTCCACAACTGCTTTCACATCAAATGAATCCGTTCCGTTTTCCTCCAATAATTCATCCAAATCTGCGATTTCTTCCTCGTGCACAGGTTCCGTTTTTACCACTTTTTGAGAACCACAACCAGTCAGCATGATACAAACAAAGCAAATCATAAAAGAAAGAATCTTACTCTTTATCAAATTCATCAACACGGTCTCCTATTCTGCCATCTTCCATATAAAGAACACGTTGTGTACGTGCTGCGATTTTGGGATCATGCGTTACGATCACAATTGTTTTTCCCTGTTTGTTCAGGTCTTCCAAAATATCCATTATTTCATTACCGGTGTTCACGTCCAAAGCCCCGGTAGGCTCATCCGCCAAAATCAATTCATTGCCGGAAGCCAGTGCTCTTGCAATCGCACACCGCTGTTGCTGTCCACCTGAAATTTTAGAAGGCATTTTCTTTGCCAGGTCCCTGATTCCCATCTGTGTTAATGCTTCATATACTCTTTCTTTTCGCTCCTTCTTAGGAATATTCTGTATAGATAGAGGAAGCTCCACATTTTCATACACAGTATATTGATTCATCAAAGCAAAATGTTGAAACACAAACCCCACATGATCTTTACGAAACTGATGCAACTGTTGATTCTTCTGCTTATGAACCTCTATATCCCGGTACAGATACTCCCCGGAATCAGACTGATCCATACATCCTAGTATATTTAACAACGTAGATTTGCCGGAACCCGAAGTTCCCATAATCGCTATCATTTCTCCCTCTTTTATCTCTAATGAAACATCTTTCAATGCATGGGTTGCACTTTCACCATGTCCATAAGTTTTATTAATCTTATTTAATGTGATCACACTAGTATCCTCCATTTACTCTTATATGAACTGCTGTCATTTCACTCTATTCCCTTGTTCCTTCTGCGGGACTAATTTTATATGCTACATAAAATGGACGTATAAATGTCAATATAACGATAAGTAAAACAGAACCCAGCAAATACATCAGATTTTGCACCATATATTCTTCTCTGATCCAGGACTCCCCACTGAATACACTTTGCATCCCTATTACAACACAGTCCAACACAAACGCTGTTCCCATCAATATTCCTATATCACGTAACAAAACAAAAACTATCGTTTGCAAATTGCTCCCCAACGCTTTCCGAATCACAATTTCCTTTTTTCTTCGATCAATCCAGATTTTAGAAACAATCACACAACCGATCATACAAAAAGCAAACAATCCGTACAATGCAATCCTGATATATTCCCGCAACAGCTGTGCCATACTTTTTATATCATCCATCGATTCCATACTACTCTCATCTGATTCTTTGAGATCTGCATCGGGTATAAAACGATGCATCCATGCAAGTAATTCTTTGATTTCCAATTCACTTTCTACATTGCTTCCATATTTTACAAAATATGAGAAAGAACCATCGAGTCCGTTCAGTAATGATTCCTCATAGCAATTTTGAAACATAAGAACCCTGTTATCCGTTCCATCTCCTGAAATAT
>CAJOPP010000480.1 GCA_905236365.1 uncultured Lachnospiraceae bacterium | reverse complement strand
GGCTTTTGTAATTAATTCATCATATACAACCGAGAATGTAACCTTATCTCCCTCATGGTAATCCGTTGTTGCCGCCGGAGCAATGCCAATCTGGCCAGGGCCTTCACTGTCAGTCACAGATAATGTAAATTCATGATCATGAGTCCAGAATTTTGTACCTCCTGCACCTTTATCTCCGGTATCACCATAAAAATACACTTGTCCTTTTGCCAAATCATTCCATGAAATACTGCTGCTTCCCACATCACACCAGTAAGCGCTCTTATCTTCATCTATCCATCGACCACCCCATCTTTGTATCTGAGTATCACCAATCTTGTATCTCAAATAGTATTCATTAGACCATGTTGAACCATCCTCATCTGAATGAACCTTTACCCTGATTTTCATAGTTCCATTTGCTTCTGTTGCCTGAAGATAATATGACAATTCTTTGTCCAGAATGCTACTAATATCAATCGGACCCCTTGCATTTTTTCCTCCAGAGTCGTTATCAAATTTTGTCTCCCAATTCTTTGTCAGAACTTTATTGCCATATACTTTATCCACGTTAAGGATCTTCTCATTTGGCATCGTCATGGTTCTTGTTGCCTCTTTCGTACCATACACACCCGTCACGTTACCCTGGGAACTCTCAATCCGGTAAAGCTCTGCTGTATAATATCTTGTGTTTGTTCCCTGATAATTGAACTGATGTGCTGCAATACCATTCTCCTCTCCCGGAGTCGCAGTTACATATTTACCCGAATCTGGTTTTTTATCAACATAATAACGAATGGAAGCCCGCTCCTTTTTAACATCAAACGTTACCTCTGCCTCACCATTTCCGGTATTAATCGTTCCCTTTCTTTCTTCATTACCTTCTGCATCGCTTATTATTGCAGAAGCCCCTTCGTTCCCATTGAACAGTGCAAACGTAGTATTTCCTCCGATGTGCAGGAAGTTATTGGCACTTTTTTTATCCTTTTCCGGTCCGGCGTTTCCCGTTGCTAGAGCAGTTCCACCTACCGCAGTGCCGTTGACTGTGCGGAAATATACTCTCTGTGGATCCGTTGACACTTCAATACCTGCTGGAACCGTACGCTTAATCGCAAAGACAGATTTCGAATTATCGTCCCCGGTCGGTGTCGCTGGTCCTTGTTCCTTAAGCTCAATACTGAAGGTTCCGGCGTACGCCCATTTTGCTTTCAGTCTCTTGTCACCTTTCTCTCCTTTCAGCTTAAATAGACCATATGTTGCTTTCTCTTTATCATCACTGTCAGTCTGGTCTTTGTTCTTCTCAGAGTTCCCTGAGATTAGAATCCCCTCCGGATTGTTGGTCACATCATACCAGCCGAGGAACTCATACCCCTCTTTAATGCCTTGCGGCACTTCGAGCAGTACATCCCCACTTTCAGTGGAATATTTAACCGGATTCCCGTCTGCGTTCTTTGCTGCACCAACCGTAACAGAATCATAAATAATATTGTATGTGATCACCTCCCATACAGCATACAGATTGACATTTTCCTCACCGTTATACAAAGTATGTCCGTCCTTTGTAAACTGATACCCATCAGTATAATCTACCGTTCCACCACTGGTCTTTGACCAGCCCTTGAAAGTATAGCCGTTTCTCTTTAATCCCAAGGAAGAAGCCGTTGGCAGTACCTGGGTTTCATCGTAAGTATACTTATACTCCTCATCGTTAGTATGTTGCCTTCCAGCAGCATCTGTTCCCTGTTCAAAGTAAAGATTGATATTATATGACTTTGGTATCCACTTTGCATACAGCGTTACATTGTATGCCACAGGCTCCATCTTCTCCACAAGACTGTCACTGTCGAAAGTGCTCTTCAAATACCATCCGTCAAAGTCATAGCCCGTACGTGCAGCCGGCGGCTGTACCAGAAAGCTGTTGTCATCAATCTTCCATTCTATTTTATCCATGCTGACATCCTCAGGCAGATTCTCAAATATTGCATAATAGGTATTCTCTTCCCACTGTGATACCAGTGTCAGATCCTCTGCCGGCATCACTTCCGGTAATTCATTGATAATCTCACCCGTCTGAAGTACCTTCCAGCCTGTAAGTCTGTATCCACTGTTCCTTGGTCGGGTAATGGATGAAAGATCTGCACCACTCTCCAGCTTCTTCACAAGATATAATCCACT
>CAJOPP010000479.1 GCA_905236365.1 uncultured Lachnospiraceae bacterium | reverse complement strand
CCACAACAGACACAGCAATTATCAAGTAACAGGTTTCCCATCTTCTTATTAACTGCTTCGTCTTTATCTATCTTTTTAACCTTTTCATAACTCTCAATCTTACTCATTAATCAGTTTCTCCGCTTTTTCCTGCTGTTTCCAATTGTTTATTGGTAGTTCACTGGATCATTTATTTTAATGGCCTTACAGTTTTACATCACCAATATTTCTTGGAGAAGCCAACATTTCTTGAATAGCCGTTTTTATCGCCAACTTTTCCAGAAGATCCACATTGTGGTACTTCGATATTTCAATACTTTATATACTCACAGTCAGAAAAAGCAGATGACCAACAACGTGATCATCCGCATATCGATAATTATATTATTTAAAATACTGTGCCAACTCTTCCACAATCTGTTTTTCAGTCTCTTCCGCCTTCTCCATGCTTTCTGCACTGACAGAAATATACGTCTTTAACTTTGGCTCTGTTCCTGACGGACGAACGACAACAGAACAATTGTCTTCCAACATGAACTTTAGCACATCTGATTTTGGAAGACCATCCAATCCCTCTGCATAATCAAGACATTGAATTACCTTCTTGGGACCAATATGAGTAAGTCCTTTTCGGAAAGATTTCATAATCTCCTGCATTTTACCAAAACCGGCAACGCCCTCAAACTCATAAAAATGTAATGTATTAAGACAATATCCGTAAGTCTTATATAGTTCCTCCAATTTATCTAACAGACTAATCCCCTGTGTTTTATAATATGCGAACATTTCACAGATTAAAAATGCACCATCCACCGCATCTTTATCTCTGACATAGGAGCCGCTTAAATATCCATAGCTCTCCTCGAAACCAAACACATAGGATTCTTCTTTTCCTTTCGCTTCCAGAAATCCAATCTGCTCACCGATAAACTTAAATCCTGTCAGAACATCAATCGTTCGCAATCCATAATGTTCGGCAATTCTGGTACCCATATCGATGGTAACAATGGTTTTTATCATAACAGGATCTTCTGGCATCGTTCCGTTCTTGATTCTCTGACTGCAAATATAATCCAGTAACAACATGCCTGTTTCATTACCGGAAAGCAGGGCATATTCACCTGCGCTCTCACGGATTCCCTTTTCGTCTTTGACAGCAATACCCACGCGGTCGCAGTCCGGATCTGTTGCCAAAATTAAATCCGCATTACATTTTTTCGCATACTCTACTCCAAGAGACATTGCTTCTTTCATCTCCGGATTCGGAAATGGACATGTAGGGAAATTACCATCCGGTTGTTCCTGCTCTGCAACAACTGTTATGTTCGTATATCCGCACTCGGTAAGCGTTCTGGTCACCGGTTTTAATCCTGTACCATTAAGTGGTGAATAAACAATAGCCACATTCTTATCAATTGCAGCTTCATCCTCTTTACTTAAAGGACTCTGTTTTTTAATTTCTTCTACAAATGCTGTATAAACTTCCTCTTTAATATAATGTATGAAACCATTTTCCAAACCTGCTTCAAAATCAGATGTTTTTACATCATCAAAGATATCCAGCTTCTCAATCTCTGCCAAAATATCAGTTGCTGCTTCCGTTGTGATCTGGCAACCATCTGCACCATATACCTTATATCCATTATACTTTGCAGGATTATGAGAAGCAGTTATCATGATTCCTGCTGAACAAGACAGTGTTCTCACCGCATAAGAAAGACATGGAGTTGGCATTAATTCAGAATAAATATATACTTCAATTCCATTTGCAGCGAATACTCCCGATGAAACTTTTGCAAATACATCCGATTTAATTCTGGAGTCATAACTTACTGCAATTCTCCTGTTTTTCTCCGTGAAATGCTGAATAACATAATTAGCCAACCCCTGAGATGCCTTAGCTACGGTATGAATATTCATCCTGTTCGTTCCTGCTCCAATCACACCACGAAGTCCACCGGTACCGAATGCAAGATCCCTGTAAAAAGCATCTTCTATCTTGTCCTGATCTGTAGCGATATTTTTCAATTCATTTACAACATCTATATCATCTGTCGCTTTTTCAACCCATAATTGATATTGTCTCATTATTTGATCTCTATCCATATTCATCCTCCTGGTCTTTCTAAGGATTAGCAGCTTACTTTCAACAACTGTGCTTTTCCATGTAATTTTAGCGGAATAGAATCCGCCGGAATAAAGATGCAGTCTCCTTTAAAGAAATGAATCGTGTCCCCATCTTCGTCTAACACTGAACCGCAACCATTGGTACATAATAAAACCTGAAATGAATTCTTACCGGTCTTAAGATCTGCCATACCTTTATAACGTTCTGTATTTAACAGCCAGCGTTCTACTTCAAAATACTTACATCTGCAAAGTAACTCAGAAGCACATCCTCGCCGATATTTCAGTATTCGCATCGGTTGTCTGGGCTCAGCGCTGCTGCTCAGATTAGCCACCTCTAATGCTTTATCAATGTGCAGTTCACGCAGATTTCCATTCTTATCTCTGCGGTTATAATCATATAAGCGATATGTAAGATTGGAATTCTCCTGTATCTCAGCGATCAGTGCTCCTGCACCGATTGCATGTACTGTCCCTGCTTCGATGTAAAAGACATCATCTTTTTGTATCGGAACTTTCTGCAAATATTTTTCAACTGTTCCGGCTTCAAGGTTTTTTCGTAATTTCTCTTTCGTTATATCATGTTGAAATCCATATACCAACCTTGCATCCTTTGCAGCATCCAGAACATACCACATCTCAGTCTTACCCAGTTGCCCGTTTTCATGATGATATGCATATTCATCGCTTGGATGTACCTGAACCGACAAGTCCTTCTTGGCATCAATAAATTTGATCAGTATTGGGAGTTCACCTTCCGTACGGGGATGTGTTCCCAAATACTCCGGATGCTCCTTTAACACTTCTGTCAAAAGTCTACCCTCATATTCACCGCTTGCAACCATACTCGGACCATCCGGATGGGTAGAACATTCCCACGTCTCTGCCAATGGATCTAAGTCAATCTCTTTCGAAAAATCCTCATTTAACCGATTACCTCCCCAGAGATAATCTTTCCCTTCCGGCTTCAATAAAAAT
>CAJOPP010000478.1 GCA_905236365.1 uncultured Lachnospiraceae bacterium | reverse complement strand
TGAAATTGTCCAGCCCGACGAAGGCTCCGTTGACCGGCCGATTGACCAGACTGTAGTAAATCACCATGCCGAAGGGCAGCACAAAGAACAGCAGCACGCCCAGCAAGCTGGGCAACAGGAACAGGAAGGTCCCGCCCCGCCCTGTCATTCTGAGCGAAGCGAAGAATACGTTCTTCCGTCCCGTATCAATCCGTTTTCCAATTCGCAGAATTGGAAAACACCTCAATTTTTCATTTTTCATTCGATCTACCCCTGCTCCGCCAGGTAGATCTCCACCCGGTTCTGGATCCGTCTGGCGGCTTCGTCGACAGAAATATCGCCGTTGAAAAATGTATCTGCTTCCTCCACTATTATGTCGGAAATGTCATTTTGTATGGCAGCAGCAAAATGATCTGCTTGCGTTATTAATGCTCTAAGACCGTCTTTTGCTACTACAAGCATTTCATATTCTTCTTTATCATCATGAAGATGGAGCTGCATATCAAGCAATTCATTAAAGTGCCGACTGTTTACAGGATACCTGTGGGATAATATTTCTGCAGGTGTAGATGGCTTTTTAACCCAAAAATCATCCGAAAAGATATAATCAATAAATTCCTGACCTGCATCCTTACCGGGCCCCTGTACTGCAGCATAGAATGCAGACGGTTGTAAAGCAATACCCGAGTAATTGTTTAACGGCAATTGAAAAAAGAATAAACCTTTTCTCCCGGTAATAGGGTCATCTCCTATCCGAAAGCTATAGTAGTCAAGATTTTGTAGAGGTACAAGAATATCAAATGACGGCTTTCCAGAATACTGCATTCCAGCCTGATTTGCAGCCACCTCTTCATCAGTTAATACATAATTATTACAAAACTCCAAGATAGAAATAAAGTCATCACTCAAAAATAGCGCTGTTCGATCGTTCCAGTTAATCCAGCAATCTGTATTAATGGTTAAAATCTTTAAAAGTGCATTTGTCTTTGTGTCGCGTTTAAAAGAAGTTTGACAGTCTGTTTCAACCAATCCAAGTATATCGTTCAGTTCAATTACCCCATTTGCATCAACTATTGTTGCAGCTGTTTCAGCGGGAACAGAACTTGCTAAAGGAGCCACAAAAAGGGGAAGATAGTAGCACGTTCCTTGGTACAAAGAAGTTTCAACTACATTTGGAAGAGCTAGGCTGCACGTATTTTCACTTATGGGGCAAAGTATTCCTTTTGCAGCGTAATTCTTCAATAATACTTCATCCAGTGTAGAAACGATATCTATCTCGCCAGTTAGTAAAGCATGATTGAGCTCTTCTCTACTGCTGTATTCATGAATAACTACACGATATTTACTTCCGCTTTGGTTGAAAGAAGAAACAATTTGATTAATTTCCGCATCAGGTAAATACACTCCAAGGGCAATTGTTTCAACATCTGCATTTTCACGCAAAGAAGCTATTCGTATACCTTCAGACTGCAAAACTAAAAACGTATCCTCTTGACGAAGAATCAGCCTTTTAATGTCGTCAACATTAATTCCAGAAAGGGTAAGATCGCAAAGCTCAACGCAAGAAAAACCATCTGTCTTATATAGCTTTGATCCACTCAATATGAAACAATTTTTATCATCCCATGATGCATAATCAATATAAAGAGGAAACTGTTTGTCTGGAATGCTTAGTGTTTCAGTTGTTTTATCAATTGGGCACAGCCATTGATTTGTATCCCCATTTTCTTTTCTTTGTACCAATTGAGCGTATATCTGTTCCTTTATAACTAGGACGCTGGAAACAAAGCATTGCTGGGATAAATCTGAAGAAGGGAGTTCTATCTGATTTTGACCTTTATATAGTTTTCCGTTGATTGTAGAAAACAGCGTATCTTGTGCAAACATCGCCTGGGCTGTAACCCAACTGGGATCTTCATCTGTAACAAAAAAAACATCATTATCACGGTACACAGTGATTTTGTATGTTTCTTCATTTGCGGCTATGTACCAGTTATGGCCTCCACCGCAGGCTATTGCTTTTGGGTGAGATAACTGAAGTTCTTCCTGAGAGATTATTTTGAGATCATTATCAATTGAGATGAGGCTGTTCGTTCCATCACTTGCAAGCGCCAAATAACCGCTATCAATAGCAACGATATCGATTAGATTCAACCCTTCATAATCAATACGGGAGGTAATAAGCGCAGGCTTTGGTTCTGTTGGCTCTAGAGTTGAAATACCAGATGAACAACCACTAAATAACAATGAAATCGTCCATACAATTACAATAACTGATATTAACAATTTCTTTTTCATACATCAACTCTTAAAAACCATATAAAGAAAGATACGAAAGTGCAACATAACCACTATGGCTTTCGTAATCTCCTGTCATTACAACAACGCGCACCCACGTTAGAGGTATGTTTGGGTTACAGAAACTTTATAGCATTCTGGAAGTGGGCATATATAATATGACAGGACATAACCATAATTTGTCCCAGCGTACACATAAACCTTATTTGAGTTTCCAAAGGACCAATA
>CAJOPP010000477.1 GCA_905236365.1 uncultured Lachnospiraceae bacterium | reverse complement strand
CCATTTGGTACCACTTGGTAGTCCAAGGTCAATAGCATGGGGGTGGTTGCTGTCTGGACATGACTGAGCTTTAGAGGAAATTGACACAAGCACAAGAATAAAAACAAAAACTGTCTTTTTCATAATCAAATAGAATAATGACAATTAGCTATCTTCTTTTTACCGGACGCACAGAAAGCCCCATATAGCGCATGCTATAGCTTGAGAGGAATGGCCTTCTTGCGGAAGAAAACATCATTGACATGTAATAACCATGTGTTAACAATGTGTCATAAGTAGTGCAAGGCCAATAATTTCCGCTTTGACTTTGATCTTGATTAGAGAATCCGCCCGCAGGCAAGAAAATGATGTTGCCATTCGGACCGATGAACTTGGCTCCACTCACGCCATTGATTGTAGTCCACTCGTAGGTGCATTCCTCAAACAATTCCCTAAACTGCTGGTGAGTAGGCATCACCCAATCACCTCCCCATTTAACATGTGCCACATCATATCCTGTTCCACAGAAATCATACATAGCACTGTTATTTATGTACTCATCTCCGTTGTAATGCCTGTAGTTTGGCATCGAATAGTTTTTCTTTGTCTTCACCTCTGCTAAGGCATAAAGGCCACCATATTGTTCAGGAGAATGGGCATCGACATTACAGCAGCTCCACATTGTTTCAGAAGGCAAGCCTAAATCTATGGCATGAGGATGCTTATTGTTCGGGCAAAACATCGCTTTTTGTCCAGATGTTGAAGCAACCTTGACAGGAGTACGCTTCACAGCTGTTTGCGGCCTCCTTGCTTTTGTCTTCGACTTGTTTACCTGTGCATTGGCTCCTATGCATATAAGCAACAGGGCAATGGCAATTGTATAGAATCTCGTTTTCATGATAATTGTTTTTTTTACTTTATTGTTGTTACCACCTACTCTGTTCTGTGCGATTTTCGGCTTCCTCGCTTTATTAGTTGTTTACTTATTTCTTCACGAATTTACGACCATTCTGGATATATACACCTTTCTTCACAGGCACACCATCCAGCTTACGACCATCCAAAGTGAAATATGACACCTTGCTATACTTATTGAAGTCGTTACTTTGGATCGATTGATTGATTGAACTTGCAGAAGAAGGAACGAATGTTACCGTGATGTTGACAGGTTCCGTAACATCGATTGTAATCTGGACCGAACCTGTATCACTAAACGTGTTTTCGTCTTTATACTCCACACCATTAACCAACAAAGAACCGACTTCATAATCAGTGACTGGGAATGCCAAAATAGTTAGCTGGCCACCCTCTACCACCTCAGTGCCGCTCTCAATTTCCTCTTCACCATTAGACACGATGAGCCAACCATTGGAGTCCTGACTAAACACTATAGGATATTTCTGCACCTCAGGTATAGCCTCGATGGTGCCAAAGGCTCGCCATCCTGGGGAGATTTTGTAGATGTCTATACTTTCCTTTGGGACGTAAAGGATATCTTCACCCACCTGGCTCTCGTCCCAATTACCTACAGGTGATTCCACATAACAAGTTACCGTGCGTTGAAGTGTAGGCTCTCCCTTAAGACGAATAAAAGCATTTTTGTGTAAATCTGTCAAAGTTGACGGTAATTCAATCTCTGTGAGGTTCGTACACCATCCAAAAGCGCGATTCTTAATGCTTAAGAGTCCCTCTGGCAAGGATATTTTATTTAGATTACTGTAATAAAATGCAGATTCTCCTATCATTTGAAGACTGGAAGGAAAAATGACAGATTCCAATTGGCTCCGATAAAAACCATAGTCCCTGATATTTGCCACCCCGTCGGGAATTTTGTATTCCTTCTCTTCTCTTCCATAGGGCCAAGCCACAAATTCCGTTTGATAAGCATCAAAAAGCACACCATCTATAGTAGAAAAAAAGAAATTTCCCTTGGCCAGTTCAAATTGCTGAACAGGACATCTATTAAATACAGAACCGTCAATTTGGGATAGGGTTGCTGGCAACTTGATAGTGGAAGGCAACGATATACAATTGGAGAATGCACCATAATCTATACTTTCCAAAGAAGACGGGAATATAAGGGTCTTCAACTTCTGACAAGACCTGAAAGCAAGCCTTCCTATACTAAGTAAGGAGTTTGGAAAACTCACCGTCGTCAGATTGGGGGCACTCTGGAAAGCACTTTCCTCAATCCTCTCCACGGATGGCATAAAGATGGATGTCAGCGCAGTACTATTGAACGCCATTTCACCAATGACCGTCACCTTGTTGTTCAAGTCAAGATGACCTGTAACACCTTGAGGAAACAGAATAATCTTATCCATTTCCTTCGTGTAAATAGCACCTTCAGACGATTTCCACAAAGGGTGATTCTTGTTGATTGAAAATGAAGTAAGTGCAGGACAATTATTGAACGAGTCACCCCAAATATGATCAAGCCTTTTTGGCAGAATCACTGATTTGAGTTTCGGACAATTTTTAAAAGCTTCGCTTTGTATACTTAACCTGCTAAAATCCAATCCTTCCTCACTAAATTCTACAGCCTCTAGATTTGGACAATTTAGAAAAGCGTGAGGTTCTATCTCTATAAGTGTAGAAGAGAATTTAACCGATT
Organism: uncultured Lachnospiraceae bacterium; assembly: GCA_905236365.1. Lineage (GTDB taxonomy): Bacteria > Bacillota > Clostridia > Lachnospirales > Lachnospiraceae > CAG-590. The sequence goes on along the minus strand of CAJOPP010000477.1, from coordinate 48 downwards.
TGATGTTTTCATTTCCCTCAAAGGCTTCACTCCATATTTCCTCTACGT
>CAJOPP010000476.1 GCA_905236365.1 uncultured Lachnospiraceae bacterium | reverse complement strand
GCAGACAGGCAATAATAATCAGTCGACAGAGGATAATCAGAATCCGGTGAATGGTCAGAATGATGGAATGCAGATTGAAAAGGATGCAGTGTTCACGGTTGGAAAACTGGTATATAAGGTTACAAAGTCTTCTGAAGGTAAAGTAGAGGTACAGGTTTTAAAACCGGTAAAGAAGACCAATAAGAGCATCAGTATCCCTAATGCTGTATCCTATAAGGGAACAACCTGCAAGGTTACATCGATTGCAAAGGATGCATTTAGGAGTAATAAGAAACTGACAAACGTTACGGTTGGTAAGAATGTGACGACGATTGGTAAAAAAGCATTTTACAATTGTAATAATTTGAAAAAAGTGACATTCAAGAAATCACCGTTAAAGAAAGTCGGTTCCGGAGCATTCTTAAAGACAGCAAAGAACCTGAAAGTCAAGACAGGAAGCAAGGCTAACATAAAGAAATACAGCAGTTTACTAAAGAAAAAAATTCCATCCGATGCAGGTATTGTGAAGTAGTTTTGGCTAGTGTAGAGTCAGCATCCTCTGGAGGCTGGCTCTAACAAGTTACGGAAACATCCATCGAATAAGAACACAGATGTTAAATAATCACGAGTTGAAGTGGGGTGCTAAAGTGTTAAAATGATATTTAAGATAAACTGATTAAAATATTAGTGGAATGAATTGAAATGAAAACAAGGAGGAGTAAAATGAATAAGAAAAAAACAATATCATTTTTACTTGCAATCATGATGCTGATTTCCATGTTTTATGGAGTAGGCAGCGAATTAAAAGTGGAGGCGGCAACTCCTACATGGATAGAAGCGTATGAGAAGGCTTCTTTTGAAAAAATAAGTGAAAATTTTGAACTTAAAGTTGGCGGAATATCCGTAGATGTGGTGCAATATTATGAAAAAGCATCTGCAAATCACTATGGTTACAGTTATGCACATCTAGCATATGAAGGAACTGCTACTTTTGAGATTACGTCTAAAAAAGGAAATATTGAATCAGTCGATGCAAGTCCGCATAGCTATAATATGAATGTTAAGATTGATGGAAATAAATTTTCGTTTGATCTTACACAGCAAAATGGAAGATACATGGTATTCGATGTCAGAGCAGGTGGTGGAAGTTACCAGCTTATCGTTGCAGCGGATCCTAAGATCAATCTTGAAGTACCGGTTATAGATGGTAAGAAGGTTGTAAGTGCCAAAGAGGGTATGGAAGGAGTTTCAGGAGGACTTAACAGCAGTGGTAATGCAAACGCCGGAAAAGAAAATACAGACAAGATTCAGAAAATTCTCAAGAAACTCAGTGAAAACGGAGGAGGAACTCTTTATTTTCCGGCTGGTGTTTATTCATTTGTAACACTTACCGCTGAAAGCAATACAACAATCTATCTTGATGCCGGAGCGGTTCTTCGTGGTTCAGGTATTCGTACGGATTATGATTGGAATACTACAGGTGCCAATGGTATTCAGGTGAAGGAAAGAGATGTTCGAATCAAAAATGTTCAGAATTTCAAGATCATAGGTAAAGGTATGATTGATGCTAACTCAATTGTAGTCAGTCAGGAGGGCAAAACCTCAAGTGGATTCAGAGATTTGAATAACGATCCTCAGCCGGACACTTGGTATCCTGATGGATGGAACGATTATCGGAAAGGTATAGTAGATGGCGATAATTCTGAAAATATAGAGTTTAAGGGTGTTACATTTAAAGATGCAACAGGATGGACATTCAACATCATGAGAACAAAAAACATTCAGATAAGTAATGTTAAGATGTTGGATGATTATACTGTAGTACATAGTGATGGTTATGATATCGTATCTTGTGAAAATGTAGATGTAAGAAACTGTTTTGGTGTATGTGGAGATGATGTTTATTGTCCTAAGGGAGATGTTTCCGGATGGGATATGAGAGATTATCTCTTCAAGGATTGTGTAGCATATGCTGAAGGTGGTGCCGGATGTAAGATTGGGGTGCAGGCAAGATCGGATGTACATAATATCACATTTGATAACATTGATGTTATCCGTGGTTACCGTGGTTTCACAGTGGCTCATGATGAAGGCGAAGGAAACTGGGACGGAATTTATTTCAAAAATATTCGTACTGAGAAACTTCATATTCCTTCATTTACGACTCAATCAGCAAAGGATTATGGACAGTATACTGCAACCCCTTTTTCTATCTGGCTTCTTTCCAATGGTTCTGTTAATAATGTAGAAGTTTCAAATTGCAGCTTCGAAAGTATCTCAAATATGAGAGCAATCTTAAAGGGAAGAAGCGATAACGGTAAACTTTCGAATGTAACATTTAAGAATCTTGTAATAGAGGGGGAGACAGTAACAAGTATTGATGACCCACGTTTTAGTTATGGTGATTATGTAGATAAAAATACTTTCGTGATTGAAAATACTGAAGTGATCAAGCATGATGTTACTGTATATGAAGCTGAAAATGCGGAGCTTGAAAATGGAGCTAAGGCTTCTGTAGGTGATCCTCAAGAAAGATACTCAAATGGAAGCAAAGTTTCTAATCTGGGCAACATAAACGGAAATGAAGGTAGTGCAACATTTACAGTAAATGTTGGAGCAACCGGTGAATATGATATGGACGTTTATAGTGTAACCAAAGGAGCTCGTGCATTTTATATTACAGTAAACGGACAACTTCAAAAGATTCTTCATTGTAATGGAGATGATTTTAAACTGCAAGGAAGAGCAGTTACAACAGTAAGTTTAAATCAAGGTAATAATATAATTAAACTTGGAAATCCAATCGGTCCTGCTCCTGATCTTGACAAGATAGAAGTCAGTCAGAATTTTACAACTCAAAAAACTGCTGATATTATCAAGAAACAGCCTGTTTTACTTGAAGTTGACAAATCACTTGTCACATTGTCTAACGGTGCAAGATTTAATGATGGTGTTGTGATTGGCTATATTGGAGGTACTGCTAATGGTACAGTAACATTTGATGTCAATGCGGAAAAGGAAGGAGTACATGTTCTTCAGTTATATTATGCAACTGCAGAAAATCGTAATATCGGAATTACTGTTAACGGCCAAAATATGATTACATCTGTAACAGTAAATAATGGAAGTTGGAATAATCTTTCATCTATTCCAATCGAAGCTGTAGTGAATCTAAATGCAGGCAAGAACGAAATTGTTCTTAGCGGCGTGAACAGTGGTGAAGCTCCTAATATCGGCAAAATAGTTATAAGCATGTCATCAGACGATGCACAAAAGACTGTATCTGCATGGATCGATGCAATCCCGAGCAATGCAACAGCGGAAGATGAAGAATATATTGATGCAGTTAAGAGAGCTTATGACAGCCTTGTGGAAAAAGATAAAGTTACCAATGCGTCAAAAATAGATGATGCCAAGAAAAGAATAGCAGATAATGAAGCAGCAGATGCAGTGAAGCAGCAGATTGAAGCAATCGGAACAGTATCACCTGGCAGTGAAGAAACAATACAAACAGCAAGAAACGCATATGATAAGTTGACAGATGATCAGAAGAACCTGATAGATAATGCAGTTGTTAAGAAACTAACAGAAGCAGAAGAAGAACTGATGAAACTTGAGGACAAGGAAAAATCTGACGATAAGGATTCTCAGCCAGAAGGAACGCATCCTGAAGATGCAGAGTCGGAAAGGACGCATCCCGAAGACGCAGAGCCGGAAGGGACGCATCCCGAAGACGCAGAGCCGGAAAGGACGCAACCCGAAGGTGCAGAGCCGGAAGGGACGCATCCCGAAGG
>CAJOPP010000475.1 GCA_905236365.1 uncultured Lachnospiraceae bacterium | reverse complement strand
ACTCCTTTTTTATCTTTCAGAAATTCGTTATAATCCAACTATTGCTATGGATGCAAAAATATCATGTTTATTCTCACAACGAACAACCGTAAAAATTTCATCAAACAATCCTATTATGTACAATACAAAAATCTTCTATCCGCTTATTCCCACAGCAAAAGCAGTTACTAATCACTCTAATGCTGAGTTTTTTTGACCTGTGCTATTTGAAAAAAGCATTCTGCGTTATAGTAGAATTAATTAAAAACCTCAGCACTAGTCAGTAGCCAACAAAGATGCCTGTTAAATTGTATAATACCAAGCCTCATCCATCTCCAGATCATTTTTTACAATTGGTTCTTTCTTTCCATACTTAAACTGCAATTCCTGATTCTTAATACTGACTCGCGTTCCCTCCTGGATAGACTTTGTAATAAACGCATTACTGCCAATTACTGCATTTTTTCCAATTACGGTCTCTCCTCCCAGAATGGATGCACCGGAATAAATTGTTACATTATCCTCAATGGTAGGATGACGCTTCACACTCTTCAACCGCTGACCTCCTCTTGTGGATAATGCCCCAAGAGTAACGCCCTGATAAATCTTTACGTGTTCGCCAATGACCGTCGACTCACCGATAACAATACCAGTACCATGATCAATGAAAAAATATTTTCCAATCGTTGCTCCCGGATGGATATCAATTCCTGTCCGGCTATGTGCATATTCCGTCATAATCCTTGGAATAAGCGGCACTTCTAAAAGATACAACTCATGAGCGATACGATTGATCGTAATCGCTAATTGTCCCGGATATGATAAAATAATCTCATCCTTATAATAAGCTGCCGGATCTCCATCATAAGCTGCCTCTAAGTCCGATTCCAAATGCTCCCGGATCCTTGGTATCTGTTTGAAGAAAGCAACAGAGATTCTCTGAGCCACTTCAACCAATTCGTTTTCATCCACATCTTTCCAATCCTGATGAAAACGGAGTGCAATCGTAATCTGCTTATTCAGATTATACATTACATCTTCTATCAAAAGGGACAAATTATTATTCGCTGTATAAATCCTAAAAGATTTATCCCAAAAATATCCCGGATATACAATTTTTAACAGCTTATGTATAATATCCACAATGATATCCTTGTCCGGTTGCTGAAATAACTCTATTTTATCAATGGCTCTTCCATGATTATAATCTTCCAATATATCAGAAACAATACCATTAATTTCATTCTCAATCACATTTCCCATAGCTAATACCACACCTTTCTGAAAAGAACTGCCACACCTGTTTTCTTCCTTGCCATTCTCTGTGATAGTTCCAATTACTTTATACTAACGTTCGAATTGCTTTCACCAAAGTTTCAACATCCTCTGGCGAATTATACAATGCAAGAGTTGGTCTTACTACACTTTCCAATCCAAAATGTCGCAGAATCGGTTGTGCACAATGATGTCCTACTCTGACTGCAACTCCGTATTCATCCAATCGTTTTCCCACCGCTTCATCTGAAACACCATCCAGCTTAAAGGATAATACACTTGCTTTACTGGCTGCTGTTCCTACCAAATGAAGTCCCTGAATCTTTTCCAGTTCCTTTGTCGCATATAAAAGAAGTTCATGCTCATGCTGATTGACAGCCGACATACCAATATTACTCAGATAATCAAGAGCTGCACCAAGTCCGACTGCATCTGCAATATTTCCTGTTCCTGCCTCAAATTTATTTGGAGCCGGATTATACAGAGTTCGTTCAAAGGTTACATCTGCAATCATATTTCCACCGCCATGATACGGTCTGGCAGCCTCCAATAATTCTTTCTTGCCGTATACCACACCAATTCCGGTCGGAGCAAATATCTTATGTCCGGAAAAGACAAAGAAATCCGCATCCATGGCCTGAAGATTAATCGGGATATGTGCAACGGACTGTGCACCATCAATCAAAATCCGTACCCCATGCCGATGGGCAATTGCCACCAGTTCTTCAACCGGTGTCACTGTACCAAGTGCATTTGATACATGGGTTGCAGACACAAACTTTGTCCGTTTTGTAAATAATTTTTCATATTCTGAAAGAATAATCTGTCCGCTGGCATCAACCGGTGCTACCTTAATCACCGCCCCTGTCTCCTGTGCAATCAATTGCCATGGAACAATATTGGCATGATGTTCCAACAATGTGACAATAATCTCATCGCCCGGATTCAGATATTGCTTTACATAAGCATCTGCCACAAGATTAATTCCTTCTGTGGTACCACGAACAAAGATAACATTGTCTTTGCTGTCTGCTCCAATGAAATCGGTCACCGTCTGTCTGGCCACCTCATAAGCATCCGTTGACCGGGTAGCCAATGCATGAGCACCTCTGTGAACATTGGAATTTTCATGTTCGTAATAATATGTAAGACGGTCAATCACTGCTCTTGGCCGCTGTGTCGTTGCTCCATTGTCTAACCAGACCAAACCGTGACCATTTACTTTTTCTGATAAAATCGGAAAATCCCTGCGAATATCCTCTAATGTTTTTGTACCTACCATAATCTTACTGTTGTACTTCTGACCAGCCTGAATTTCCTGAACCGTATGCACCTGATTTATTTCTTCTGTTGCATTCTTCGAAACAACAACCGGTGCATATCCTTTCGAAGTCTCCTGCTGCTGAACATTTCCTGCCAGCCCTTCAAACCCGCTGTTAAAACCGGATATTTCATCTGCCAGACGGACATAATCAGCCTCCGATAAACCATACCGCGGAACACTATACCCCGAACCACCTGACTGCGATACATCTAATTGGGAAGAATTCGATTCATAACCGTCCACTTGCGGCATATCATACTTTGCAAATAAATGCTCAGCTTTTCCAGCCGCATCCGAAAGAACGGATGTATCTCCATTTTGAATCAGGTTGTCAATTCCTTCTGCACAGCGTTGTTCATCAAATTCAGGGAAGTAGGCACTTGCTAATGCTGCCAGTTCCGCTTCACTTGGCAGCTCTCCATACAATGCCCTATTAGTAATCATAGTATTCACCTACCTCTACATCTTCCAATACTGCAATCGCATCATCTGCAAGAATCGCTGCTGAACAGTAAAGAGACAATAGATAAGATGCTACTCCTTTATCATCAATTCCTCTGAAACGAACAGATAACCCTCTGGACTGTTCATTCTTCATGCCTGCCTGGTATAAACCAATGACACCACGTTTTGCTTCACCTGTACGTACCAAGAGAATATTGGTCTTACCACTTTGGCTCTTTGGATTCTTCAATCCATCTACTAACAATTTATCAGTAGGAATGATCGGGATTCCTCTCCATACAATAAATGTTCCACCTGCAATATTTGTCGTAACCGGCGGCACACCACGCTTAGTACATTCTCTCTCAAATGCAGCAATCGCTCTTGGATGTGCAAGGAAGAAGGACGGTTCTTTCCATACCTTAGTAATCAGTTCGTCCAGATCATCCGGTGTCGGAGCACCTGTTCTGGGCTGAATTCTCTGTGAATCCGGAACATTCTTCAACAGGCCATAATCATCATTGTTGATCAGCTGACTTTCCTGTCTTTCTCTCAAACTCTCGATTGCTAAATCCAACTGCTCTTTCACTTGATCATACGGAGAACTGTACACATCTTCAATGGCAGTATCTATATTAATGATTGTAGAAATAGAATTCAAACGATACTCTCTAGGCTGCGTCTCATACTCGATATATCCCTCCGGAATAATATCGGATTTTTTTGTCTGGCTGCAAAGCACATCTAATGGCGTCTCCCCCTCTACAACCTTATTTACTCTGTAAATTCCGGTTTCTAAACCCTTAAATTCTAATACCCTGGTTAACCACTTCGGAGTAAGCAATCCATACTGTGGTTTTGTCTTGGTGACATCGGCAAGATTATAAGCTGCTTCTTTTCCTAACGCGTTGATTTTGTCTTTTTCTGCCATAACTAGCATCCTTTCTTCTTTTCTTTCTTCTTTTTCTCTTGGTAATTGCCAAATTATATTTTAAAAGTTACGCTTCAGCCATTCTCGAGTGCACAAGTTTGGTTCGTCGCTGAACTATAGCTCTTAATACTGCGGCATCGTTTGGTCTACATTCCTTGCCCACGTATTGATTCCATCTTTCAAATTATACATTGGACCTGTATATCCTGCTTCCCGCAATGTATTGATTGCCAGAATACTGCGTTTTCCCTCTTTGCAGATAAATACAGTATCAACATCCGGATTCAGTTCATTTTGTCTTCTTGCCAATTGCCCGATTGGAATGACTTTTGCATCCGGAAACTTCACAATCGCCCTTTCATGTGGTTCACGGATATCAACAATCGTAATTTTTTCCCCTGCATCCAATCGACGTTTTAACTCCTTTGCTTCAATCGGAATGATTGGCTCTTCCTCTTCTTCCTGCTTCTTCAGACCACAAAATTCTTCATAGTCAAATTCTTCCAATTCTTTAATAGTCGCATGCTTACCACATATCGGGCAATCCGGATCTTTGTCAATCTTTACTTCTCTGAATTTCATTTTCCAGGCATCCAGCGTAATCAATCGTCCAATCAGGGGCTGACTGCCACCAATAATCAATTTGATGACCTCATTAGCCTGTATGCTTCCAATAATACCAGGAAGGGCTCCTAACACTCCTCCTTCTGCACAGGATGGCAGCAATCCTACCGGCGGTGGTGCCGGATACAAACAACGGTAACACGGTCCTTCCTTAGCATAATAAACACTGGTCTGCCCTTCAAACTGGTACATTGCCCCAAATACATCCGGCTTTCCCAATAATACACATACATCATTAATCAGGTATCTTGCCTTATAATTATCCGTTGCATCTGCGACTACGTCATATTCCTCAATCAACTCCAATGCATTCTCAGCATTCAGTAAAAGATTATACGTTTCTACCTTCACAAGGGGATTGATTGCATGAATTGCATCCCTTGCAGATGCCACCTTCGGTCTCCCCACATCTCTTGTTCTGTGAATGACCTGACATTGCAGATTCGAAGATTCTACTTCATCAAAATCCACAAGCCCGATTGTACCTACACCCGCCGCTGCCAGATACTGGGCCAAAGGGGTTCCCAGACCTCCAAGACCTACAATCAGTACCTTAGCAGCTTTCAATTTTTTTTGGCCCTTCACCCCCACTTCCTGTAAAAGCAAGTGACGGCTGTATCGCATAATTTCATCATTAGTCAGCTTTTCCGTTCTCCCATCTTCCTGCACACTGCTTTCCTCAGAACCTCCGGCAATCGCCGGAATCAGCATAATGATATCGCCATCTTTTACCTCTGTATCAAATCCATTTAATTTTTTAACATTGGTATCCCCTAAAAAAACATTGATAAAGGTTCTTAGCTTCCCCGCCTCATCAAAAATTGCTTTTTTTGCATCCGGATATTCATCCACAAGATTTTGAATCACCTCGCCTACGGTATTTCCGTCAAGCTCCAGTTCCGACCTCCTGCCTGTAAAGGAGCGAAGAGTAGTCGGTATCAGTACTGTAACTGCCATTTTATAGTCCTCCTAATT
>CAJOPP010000474.1 GCA_905236365.1 uncultured Lachnospiraceae bacterium | reverse complement strand
TTATATGCTCCAGGAGCTAATATCTCCGGTTCCACTATGGTTCCGGTTGTTCCCTTATACACCTTCTTTCCGTCATAGAGATACTCTCCGGAGGTCTCCGGATTCTCCAGATAATAATTTACGGTATAAGGCGTGTCCGTTGCCGGTTTCCAATGTGCATAGATTCTTACGTTCTCTGCAGGCATTGTTTCCGGGAATTCATACGGGATATCCTGCGAATCATCACCAGCATCCGATTCTCTCGTATACCAGCCGTCAAATACATAGCCTTTTCTTGTCGGATCCTTCGGTTTCTTCACCGCAGCTCCAAATTCGCCCACACAGGCTGCCACATAAGAGCCGCCCTCACTCATCGGTGTGATTGCATAACCATCCAGATAATTATCCCATGTGATCTCAATGGTTCTCTCCATCTTTGTCTTGGAAAGTGGAATATATCCGTTCTTAAAGTACAGGGTTGCGGTACATTCCGCCTCCATCTTCGGATATCCGTCCTTCAAAAATACGGTATGTGTATTCGGATCATATTCGAACCATTCATTTGACAATTTCACTCCATAATAATCATTATCGTAGGTAACATTTCGAATACTGCCCTGCGTCATGCCTAATGTTGTGACCTCATAATATTCATCCGGTATTACGAACATCTTCACATACTGATGGAGCTCAATATCATCTACATCCTCCTGTAGGACTTTGAAATTAAGCGGTACTTCTTTTCTTCCAAAATCCTTTAACGGGAACCGTTTCTCAAAAAGATTCGTCTTATAGGCAGCAATCTGCCCCTTGATTCCCTCGAAATTCTTACCGACTCTTGCACCAGCACCAAGTTCTAAGTAGATACCAAGCTGAACATACAGTGCACCTGCGCTGGTCTCCGTTTTCTTTCCTTTCAGGATATGTACATGATAATAGAAGAATCCGTATGTATCTACATATGCACCAATACAAAAGGTCAGACTGGCTCTGCCAAGAATTCCTTCCAGCAATTGCAGTCCAAGTTCTATCTCAAATCCGACCTTCAATTCCATCGTACCCATGACATAGAATTTGAAATCCAGTTCCGCCGGAATCAACTCGACCGTCTCGGTCTGACACTTTCCCTGGAGTACATGAATATTATAAATCGTCTTCTTACTTTGAACATTGGAAAATTCCATTCCCAGTGTCACGACTGCATCAACTGTCACCTGGAATCTTATTTCCATTACAAACTGGATAATACCCGGCACCGGACATATATCAACATTCGCTTCACAGATAGTAAATTCTACAAGCTTGATTGGATTATGCTTCTGTGACAGCATCTGTTTATATTTGACTGCCAGCCAGTTTGTCACCTCTTCCGCATTTTCGTCGCTTTCTACTGCATCCGCATCCAGCAGGTTCTTCAGCTCTTTGGAAATATCCTTGTATATCTCCTTCCCGTCATCTAATATAGAGCCCATTCCATCACCGTCTGTAGCTGCAATAGCTTCCACATTGATTCCCGTATAGGTACCGGTCGTAAAGCTCGGTGAGAAGATAATATCTGCAGGATATGGAATGAAACCAATCTTTTTCCATTCAACCTTCGCTTCAAAACCCGTGTCAAGCTGAAGCTCCTGAACAAATTCTGCTGTTATCACAATACGCAGCTTATCCTCTCCTGCATCTTCAAGCTTATCGTTACCGCCTTTATCACTATCCGATTTCTGGCTGCTGCTTTCATTACTTCCACCTTCCTGATTCTCATCTCCTCCAAGCTTTCCCTCGAAGGTAGGGATGGTAACTTCCACATCGAACTTCACGTTCATATGAACACCCATACCACCTGTCAAATGCTGTGCCTTGACCAGATTCACATTCAGATACTCAAGATAAACCTGTACAGAACCATCTTCTTCATCATCTGAAAACTGCTTATAGGCCGACATGATCTTCTTATATTTGTTGCTATAGCCTTTGTATTTGTCATAAAGACCACTGGCATCCCCGATCACATCTCCTGTTGCATCTTTTACAACAAAATCATAATCCTCAAGACCTTCGATCTCTTCCACTCCGTCAAGACTGGTAAAGCCCTCCGTTGCCATCGCTGTCCTGGCAAGATAGATTCCTGCCTCCTCAAGAAATCCGCTTGTCTTGGCATCCTCTTTCGCATTCTCTTCAATCTCTTCGATCTGTTCCGGTGTCAGTTTATCCATCACATCATACGGTCTCGAACAACTCGTATCTCCGGATTCCGCAATCTCTTCAAGGGAAGATTGCTTCGTGGTGATGATCACATACTCACATTCATCACCGACCGGATTCAGAACCGTTCCACCCGGAGCTACAGCTGCAACCTCCAGATAGTCTCCAACCTGCTCCATATCGGTGTTTCCGTATTCACCCTTGTAAAGAACGATAAAATCGCCTTCCTCAAGCTTAGTCTGCGAATCCAGCTTAATATCCGAATAGATATCATCTGACCAATCCAGATCAGAAACCAGTACCTCCAATGTATTGGCAAGATCATCCATATTCAGATCCGCATTTGCCGGAATCGGAAGAATCTCCGGCGTCTTAATGATATCAGTCAGATCGGCATTGCCGAAGTAGTACTTGTCGCCATCTACCTTATTGATGAACAGATAGGCAATATGATTATCCCCTTCATCAAATGTTCCCGGATTCTTCATTGCCTCCACCGGATCTATACCGCTGTAAAGAGCAATGGTACTTCCCACCTGAAGCTCTTCCGCTTTCTTATCCTTCCATATGAAGTATCCTTTAATTTCTTCACTCTCAGTTGTCTTACCCTGTGCATCCACTGTGTAGAAGCTGCCATCGATATAATCCTGTTTCTTTCCGTTTTCATCAAACAAGCCATCCAGCTCTGAAACTTCAATGGATACAACATCGCTGTCTAATGCCATGTTATTGACTTCTTTCTGTACAATATTGACATCAAACTCACGAACCGATTTGGGCTGTCCGTCAAAGCTTAGATAATCCGTATCTTCCACCAGTTCCGGAAGCTTGATCACGTAGCTTCCTCCTGCCTCGAAACCGTCAACAGTATCATCGATCAGAATATGCTTACCCGTCAGGGTATAAACTCCATTCTCTCCGGTAACCGCAATATTATTTTTCTTCAATTGATATTCATCCGAACCGGAATGAATAACATTCGTTACCTCCAAAAGATCAAAGACTTGATCCGCTGTCATCGAAACATCTGTCGAATGGATCACGATCTTGAAATCTTTCTCTACATCATTGACCGCCGTTACAGTCTGAACCTCTTCCGGCGTATCAATCGCCATCTCCACAGACTTCGCATAAAGCGTTGTTGTCGCCTCAATCTTATCCTCCGCATTTGCCGGTTTGGTATATTCTTCATCATAATACCAGCCGACAAATGTACGGTCATCCGAATAGGTCGGTGTTGGAAGTGAACCTACCGTAGTTCCTTTTGGAACCGAAACCGGTTTCAGAGTACTTCCACCTTCCATATCCATAAAATTCACATAAAACTCTTCCTCTGTCATTTCCGGAATCTCATCCGATGACTGTTCCGGATCACCGGTTCCGATTGCATCGCCATTATCCGGTTTTTCTCCCGGAATAACAGGTTCCGGTGAGACTTCCTGCCTGTTGTCTTCTCCGTTGTTCTTTCGGTCTCCTCCTATTTCTTCTCCATTATCTGTTTTTTCTCCCGGATCGTCAGTTTCCGGTGTCGGCGTGGTCTCCTGCCTGCTATCTTCTCCGTTATTCTTACGGTCTCCAGAACCTGCTTCCTCTCCATTATCTGTTTTTTCTCCCGGATCGTCAGTTTCTGGTGCCGGCGTAGTCTCCTGCCTGCTATCTTCTCCGTTGTTCTTACGGTCTCCAGAACCTGCTTTCTCTCCATTATCTGTTTTTTCTCCCGGATCGTCAGTTTCTGGTGCCGGTGTGGTCTCCTGCACTTCTCCGTTGTTTTTGCGGTCTCCTGCTCCTGCTTCCTCTCCGCTATCTTTTTGATTCTTCCCGCCTGGCTCTTCTTCACGATTGGCTTTTTCATCTGATTGACCGATTGTTGTATTCTGGCTGTCTGTTTCATACTTTTTAGGCTTATCTTCTACAATAATGGTACACTGAAAGCTGGCACCGCTCTCTACTGTGGCTGTAACCACTGCCTTTCCATTTGACCGGGCAATCACTTTACCATTACTGTCCACAGACACAATACCGCTGTTAGCGGATTTCCATGATACCTTTTGCGTATTTCCTGCCAAAGCAAGGTTCATCGTCTGATCCACATCCATATGCAGTTCAGAGGCTGCCATCTTCGGAGTCTCGACTTTTACCCGACAGGTATATAGCTTCTTGCTTTGATCGACTGCAGAAATGACTGCTTCTCCGGCAGCAATTGCTGTCAACTGACCGGAAGCACTTACCTTTACGACAGTCTCAGCACTGGAACTCCATGTCATCTCCTGCTTTGTATCATTCAGACAAAGCGTTGTTTTATCTCCTTTTGCAAGAACCACCTCTGTCCGGTTGATAACAGGTTCTTCTACTGTGACCGTACAGGTGTATGTCTTTTTATTCTTGCCCTTTACTTTGATTTTCGTTGTTCCTTTACTCTTTGCCTTAATTATGACCGTATTCTTTGTCTTTTTCGATACCTCTGCAATTTTTTTCTTCTTTGAGGATACCGACTTGATCTCTGTGCCCCCTAATTTGACTGTAACAGAGCCCCCCCGCGTTATATAAACTTTATCCTTTGACAGCCCTATCTTTACCTTAACATTACATTTGTATTTTTTTCCACTTGATCCGGTAACGGTAACCGTAGTCTTGCCGGCCTTTTTGCCCGTCACAGTTCCATCCTTTTTAACGGCTGCTATTTTCTTATTCTTGCTACTGACTTTCTGAATCGTATCGCCTTGTAATTCCAGTTTGACATCCTCACCTACAAGGATATTGGCTTTTTGCATGTTCAGCCCTGTGCCCTGTGTTGCCGCATTCACCGTTGCTATCGGTTCAAACGAAGGAAGCACCATGCTGATGATCAGAATATAGCAGATCAGACATCTGACTCGTTTCGCCAACTTCTTCATATAATCATCCTTTCTTTAATGAAAGAGCAGCCACAGAACAGCCTGCAATTTAAGCTATTCTGTGACAGTTCCTAATTGACAATTTCTTGTCAGCCTACAGTTACTTTGATTCTCTTTTTCAATCCGTTTCTCGCCATGACATAGACATAACAGGTTCCTTTTTTAACACCCCTGATCTCGCCTGTGGCAGATACACTGGCTACATCCGGATTTGTTGACCAATATCTTAAATGCGCTGACTTGCCGGTTTTCTTTACCGTCTTTCCGGATTTCTTTACCGAAACCGATGCTTTCGCACCTACAGTTTTATCCACAGCAAGCTTTATGGATTTCTTTTTCACCGTTACTTTTTTCGCATTATATCCATCTTTTCCACTTCCAGCACAGTACAGTACCAGACTCTTTCCGATTACGACCTTCTTTCCATTTACGACCTTGTATGCTTTCACATAAGCTTTATAGGTCTTATTTTTATTTTCAGCCTTAGTCTTATAGGAAGTGTTGTTTATCACTTCAACCCCTTTGCTGTACTTACTCTTCGTTATGCCGGTATATACAAGATATCCATCTGCTCCGGATACTTTGCCCCACTTGAACGTAAGTTTTTTATTCTTCCAGCTCAAAGAAAGTCCCTTATTCATAGCACGGACTGCTGCCTCCTGCTCCGCCGGTGTCGGTTCCTTCTCTGTCTGTTCTGTCATAACGATTTCTTTGCTCTTTGTTCCATAAGCAAATGTATAAACCGGATTTGTGAACTTCTCTGACACAGTGTAGTTTGCATTCGTATATCCCTCTACTCTTGCCACATATATATCACCCTTTGTCATCTTATCTGAAGAAACTGCATTCTTATACTCTGTATCA
>CAJOPP010000473.1 GCA_905236365.1 uncultured Lachnospiraceae bacterium | reverse complement strand
TCTCCCTTGTCCCATTAAAATTCATGGTTCCCTTTACTTCAATATAGGCGAACGGGTCTTTTGAAGATGCCTGTTTGGGATTCCCATTCCAGAATTGAAGCTTTGCCCCCGGCTCTACCGTAACGGTTATTCCCTCCGGAATTACCACTGCCTTGTCAATAATATAGTACCCATCTCCACGTAACGTCATATTTTCGGTGATTGTACCATCCAGAATAACCGGTTCCCTTTCGCCAGAGAATAAAACTGACGTATCCTTTCCACCTTCCAACTCATTTTTTCCGATTCCTTCATACTCTTCATCCACAAGATCCGAGGAACCCTCTTTCTCCATTGTTTTCTTTAAATGTAAATAACAATCCTTTAAACAGATTCTTTTAAATTTTCCTACTGACTGAGTGGAAGCTTCCAGAATCTGTTCCATGATATCCCGTGAAGAATATTCTTCACCTAACGGGATATTGCATTTTATAATAGCTGCCGTAGCAGATACAACAGCTGCTGCCATGGAAGTACCACTTCTCATTCCATAGGCATTATCGGGCAATGTACTATACATACTCGCACCTGGAGCCACTATCTCATATTCCGGTCCGGAACCCAAACAATAATCCCAATTGGAAAAGGACGCCAGATTTCCCTCCTTGTCCTGTGCCATCACTCCGATGACATATGGATAACAGGCCGGATACTGATTTCCTTTTGCAGTCACCGGTGAATCCGCTGTCGGATATCCGTCGTTCCCGGCCGCTGCCACAAATACACAGGTTCCATATGCATCCTGAATAGCTTGTTCAACCAATGCGGAATGTGCGTAGGAGCCAAACGACATATTAATAACATCTGCCCCCATCTGACTGGCATAATGAATTGCTTTTGCAACATCTGTAGAGTGAAAAGCACCATCCGTTCCGCCTGCTTTAACAGCCATAATTTTTGCATGGCAGGCAAGTCCCACGCCACCTGTAGTGTTATCGGCCATTGCAATAATCCCTGCCACATGTGTTCCATGACCGTTTTCATCTATTGGTGTCGTACTTTCATCATCAAAGGAAGCTCCATAAATATCATCTATGATTCCATTTCCATCATCATCCACGCCGGCAGTACCATTTAACTCCTTTTCATTTGTCCACATACTATCCGACAGATCTTCATGCGTGTAATCTACCCCGGTATCAATCACCGCCACTACAGCACCCTGTCCTGTCACATCCTCGCGGATATTATCGTCCTTCCACAAATCAGGCATCCCCTGATTCTCCAAATACCATTGCTCCGCCAATTCGGGATTGAAACCTTCCGAATTCTCTTCCATATCACATGTATAATATGTATAGACCGGTTCTGCAATCAAACACTCTCCTGAGGCATTCCACTCATCAACCATCTCCCAGATATCCGGTGAAGTTTCGGTCTTCAACGAATAAGTAACTATGTAGCTTCCATCCTCTGCCCTTTCCTCTGAAAGCACTTCATAACCACTCACAATATTATGCTTATACCACCTGGTATCTTCTAATCCTTTTGTCTTCGCTGTTTCCTTTCTCACAACAATAATATCGTCCTCACATACCTCTACCACCTCCCGGTATGCAGCCGTTGACATCTCACGAATATGAGCTTCATAATTGATTGAAATAGCACAAGTACTCCTATCATCATCACGACTTTCCTCTTCCGTAGAATATGAGGTAACAAACTGTTGTAAAGAGTCTGTCTTTTCTTTGTTTTGCATATCGAATAATACAGTCTGTCTATTTTGATATCCTGTATTACATTGTGATATCACAACCAGTAATACCATAACAAATGCCATTCTTCGTCCATTATCGTTAATCATAAAAACCCCTCCTGGTGCTGACCCCTGCAGCCTGTTTCCAATGATCAGCTGTGTCCGGGACATCACATTACCAAATATGTAAATGATTCCCGATACTGTCTCATGCTCTGTTTATCCCTTAACAAAATATTATAATTACAACATCGCGATCTTGTTCATCTGTTCCTGAAGCTGCTTCTTCAGTTGGTCAATTTCCTGCCGCAGTCTTGTATTCTCCTCTTTTCAGTTGCTTGTCTTGCTTTTGCAGCTGTGTGCTTTCCTGTTCATCTTTTACCTTCGAAGCCTCATGAACCAGATGTTCTGCGTCCTCTTTCGTTAATCGATCCGTCAGGACTTTCAGCTATGTATATTCCCAGCTCATCTCCCCGGTAACGAGAATCTGCATATCGATATGTCCCTTTTTTCGCACATGATAGATGCCGACAGCAGTCCCCTAAATGGGAGACTGCTGCTTTGACGAAGTATAGCTTATGCCATTTTCCTGTGCTACCGCTGCTGGTACAATTTGTGCTATTGACATTGTCCACCCACAGCAGGTACAAGTGATTAAAAGTTTTCCCTGTTGCAATTACTCTACAGTAACATCAACTTTTTTTGTATATCCGTTTCTGGAATAAATGTAAATGATACATTTTCCCTTACCAATTGCCTTTACCTTTCCTGTCTTACTTACTGTAGCAACCGTCTGATCTGATGATGCATATCGAAACTCTGCAGCATATGCATTGGACAACTGCTTCTTACCTGTCGATACAAGAATCGTCTTCCCTTTAATCTTAGATGTCTTTCCTACCTTTAACGTAAGCTTCTTTTGAGATGTAAGCTTGATATCCTTTGCATTAGAATATTTTGTATTCTGTCTTCCCACAACATATGCCGTTAAAGTCTTTGCGAGGGTGATCTTCTTGTCGTTTACCGTCTTGTAGGCAACTATATAAATCTTGTAGTTCTTCTTTAGATTTAACTTCTTTCCATTAATCTTATTGACTGTAGCTTTTATTTTATTACTCTTAACTGTTTTATTCGGTTTGTTTGTAAATTTTTTTCCACAGTACTGTACATAAATCTCATAACCATCTGCGTCACTCACCTTACTCCATTCAATGCTTAGCTTAGAATCAATCTGGTCAATCTTAAGTCCTTCATTGATGACAAGATTATTCTTTGTAAGCTGTTCCGGAGCAACCGTACCGGCTCTTACCTCTGTTGCACTCTCACCGTCAGCGATTGCCTCACGGATTGCGATGTCAAATGAAGTATTCACATTCTTCTGACTATCCAACCCCTTCTGCTCAAGTTCCTTCTTTGCTGCCTGTACCGCTGCGTCCACCACCTTCTTTGTTTCCTTCTTTGCTTCCTTATCTAGTGATGTGTCACTTTCAATCTGTTTGTAGGCATCAGAAGCCCCTGAGTCTGTCCTATAACCCCCTTTCAAATAGTTATCTTCCTTTATCCTAGGATAATATCCTCCGGCAATTCTTATC
>CAJOPP010000472.1 GCA_905236365.1 uncultured Lachnospiraceae bacterium | reverse complement strand
CAGCAAAATGATCTGTTGATCACTATGGGAGCCGGAGATGTCTACTTAATCGGAGAAGAACTTCTTGGAAAATAATAACACTATTATGATCAATATTTCTATTCAGCAGGACTGAACCAATGTCATGATGTCGGTTGCAAAATTATGCTTCACAATGTATATTCGTAAAGTTGCACCTGCAATATAGCATTGGAACTGAACAATTACGAAAATAGCATAAGTATGCCTCAGATAATCATCTCTGAGGCATTTTTTATTCCATTATTTCAAAAAATTTTTTTTGTTGATAACTTAGACTGACAGAATATTCTATTTTATTGACTAATTTCTTCCAAAAAAAAGTTATACACACTATCCACATTCTGTTATTTTCAACTTTTCTACCCTGCACTGTGGATATCTATATTTACATAACATTTTGGCACCCTATTATACAATCCATAAATAAGCGACAAATTTTGACATATCTGCATTACCAATATTTTATGTCTACTTGCTGCCCACATTATCCACATTATCCACATAGTTTTCCCCAATTTGGTGCAAAACAAATGTTCTATTCCCTTTTTTTACAGACTATGCTATAATCCACTTGCTTGAGCGTTGACAGCGAGACAAGTTCGTCCATGGCTTAGGGGATATATTATAAAGGAGATTAAACATATGGAAACCATTACTATTACAACAAAGAATCATGAAACCTATTCTTCCGTTTCTAACTTCTTTATTGATTATTACATGACTGAAGCCAATGGGGAATTTGTAAAGGTTTATTTATATCTGGTTCGCTTATTAAACAGTGGACGTGCCATCACGATTGCCGATATTGCAGACCATTTTAATCTGACAGAGAAGGATATATGCAGAGCAATCCGCTACTGGATCAAGCAAGGCGTATTACAGTTAGAATATACTGCAGATAAGGTTCTTACCGGTATTACCATGTTACCGTTAACAGCCAAAAATACCAATTCCGATCCGGAATCGCTTTTATCGATGCTGGGTGTGACCGAGGAACCCAAACCGGATACCACGCCTGCCACTCCTACTGAAAGCATAAGCAAATCAAAACCTTCTATCGAAGCGGATGCCAAGGAAGAACCTATCCTGGCAGAAGCTGTAAAAGTTCCGAAAAAGGTATCGTACTCTGCATCCTTTATCGCAGAGAAAAAAGAAGACGAGGATTTTGGAAATCTACTTTATCAAACTGAGATTTATTTTGGAAAACCACTGACGCAGACAGATGTCAATACATTAATTTACATATACGAAGATCTCTCTTTCCATCCGGATTTATTGGAATATCTTGTGGAATACTGTGTGTCCATTGGCAAGAAGAGCAGCCGTTATATCGAAGCTGTTGCACTGGAATGGTATAAGAACGGTATCCATACCGTGGAGGATGCGAAAGTTGCTTCCAAAAATTATAACTCCATCTATGTTGCTGTTTTAAAACAGTTGGGTATTCCAAGAAGAGTTCCGACTCCGGCAGAAACTGCTTTTATTGATACCTGGTATAATACCTATTCTTTTAACAAGAACATTATCATTGAAGCCTGCAAGCGTGCCATTGCTCAAAATCCGCACTCCGCAAACTTCAATTATGTCAATGGTATCTTAGAGAACTGGCACAAGCAAAATGTAAGAAAACTTTCCGATATTGAAAAATTGGATCAGCAATGGGCAGCCGAAAAGAAGAAGAAAGCGACTGCCGGCAAGACTACATCCGCAAATCAATTTAATCAATATCAAAATTCTACCGACCAAAATGTAGTAAATGAATTTGAGAAATTATTTTTACAGGAGACGAATCAGTAGCTATGGCACTTAGTGATACCCAGTACGATGAAATCATGAGCACGTACTATAAAAACCAAACGGAAAATCACATATTGGAGCAGGCTCGCAAGGAAGAAATCTATTCAGCAATTCCCAGGATCAAAGAAATTGACCGGATGATTGCTTCTTCCTCTATTGATGCTGTCAGAAACCGCTTAAAAGGGGGAACTGATACTACAGTTTCCATCAAGGAACAAAATCAGTCTCTGATTGCTGAAAAAAAAGAGCTATTGAAAACACATCACTATTCAGAAAATTATTTAAATCCAATCTATACCTGTGCTCTATGTAAAGATACCGGTCGGATTGGTCAGGAATACTGCTCCTGCTTCAAACAGGCTGCAATTTCCCTGCTTTACCGGCAATCTACCTTAGAATCGATTTTACAGACAGAGAATTTTGACCATTTTGATCTCAACTATTACCCAAAGGAATCCGATGGAGTACATCCTTATCCTTCTTATGATAACATGAAAAATATTCTCAATAAAACAAAGTCTTTTATAGAAGCATTTGACAAAGAGGGAGGTAATCTTTTATTCTATGGAGAGACGGGACTTGGTAAGACTTATCTTTCCAATTGCATCGCCAAAGCATTATTGGATACCGGACACACAGTTCTATATCAATCAGCTGTCCATTTATTTGAAGATGTATGCGGAGATGTCATTATGAAAAAAGGAAATCATCCGGGAAGCCAGGTCACTTACCGTTATCTGTTTTCTTGTGACTTATTAATCATTGATGACCTTGGTACAGAATTTACAAATACCTTTGTTTCTTCTGAACTTTATGATATATTAAATACGCGTATGCGGGAGGGCAGATCGACCGTCATTTCCACCAACCTGAATCTGCAGGAGCTGAATGACCGCTATTCTGACCGCATTGCTACCCGCATTTTCGCATCATACAAGGTTTACAACTTCTATGGCGACAATATCCGACTCGCCAAACGAAGAAAAGCAATACAACAATAAATGTCATTTTATTAACGGAGGAAAAATCATGCCAAAAGACAGTAATTTATTATCAACCATTCCGGTAGGGCAGTTAGGAATCATCGCCTTACAGAGCTGCACCACTTTAGGGGAGCGAGTAGACTCCTATCTTTCCAGATGGAGAAGTGCCAGAAACAATGTAGAAAAAACCAACATTGCATTTCAGGGATTTGAAAAGGATTCTTACCTTGTATCATCTGCCTGCCCACGTTTTGGTTCTGGCGAAGCGAAAGGGGAACTCTTAGAATCGGTTCGCGGTAAGGATTTATATATATTAGTAGATGTGACCAACTATAGCATTGAATATTCCTTATATGGCAGACAATGTCCTATGTCACCGGATGACCACTATGCAGATCTTAAGCGAATCATCGCTGCATGTGGCGGAAAGGCACGCAAGATTACCGTAATCATGCCATTCTTATACGAGAGCCGCCAGCACAAGAGAAGTAAGAGAGAATCTCTCGACTGTGCCCTTTGCTTACAGGAACTGGTAAGTCTTGGCGTCGATAATATTATTACCTTTGATGCACATGATCCTCGTGTACAGAACGCAATTCCGCTACATGGATTTGAGAACATTCGTCCAACTTATCAGTTCTTAAAAGCGTTATTGTTATCTACTCATGATTTAGAGCTTGATAAGCAGCACTTGATGGTTATCAGTCCGGATGAAGGTGCTATGAACCGTGCTATCTATTTTGCAAATATTTTGGGTGTCGATGTGGGTATGTTCTATAAGAGAAGAGATTACAGCACTATTGTAAACGGTCGCAATCCTATTGTTGCCCACGAGTTCCTCGGTGACTCTGTCGATGGAAAAGACGTTATTATTATCGATGATATGATTGCATCCGGCGAGAGTATGATCGATGTTGCCAAGCAGCTAAAGAGCAGAAATGCCAAGAGAGTATTCTGTGTCTGTACTTTCGGTCTGTTTACAAATGGTTTGGAAGTATTCGATCAGGCAAAAGAGAACGGAATTATCGAAAAAGTAATCACAACAAATCTTACTTATCAGACCCCGGAGCTTCTCTCCAGAGATTGGTATATCAGTGCTGATATGAGTAAATACATTGCGTTACTGATCGATCACCTGAATCACGATGCATCTATTTCTGACATTTTGGATCCTACCGATCGAATTCAGGATCGAATTCAGGAATATCGTGCAAAACATACAATTCGTCAAAACTATTAATCATCTATTTAATTGATTCATTCAGGACCCGCTTGCGAGTCTTGTGCACCGGATTCGAGTCGGCATTGGCGGCAAATACCCATTCAAATCCGTGTGCATCCTCACGGAGCGTTTCACTCAGTCAGAGCCTGTACACTGACCAAGTGAGACTTCTCATACCCCCCACCTACGCTACTGCTTAGAGGTGGGGGTTTTCTCTTTTCCCCAACTATATTTGTTAAGTTGCACAAATAATATAGCATCGGAGCGCTCAGCCTGACTGAGTAAAGATGCATTTTGTTTGTGCATCTTGACGAGCAGAAACGTTCATTGCATACTTTTGACACTCTAATCTTATAAAGTAAAAAAAGGAAGCTTCCACATTATACTATGGAAAGCTTCCTCTTGGTTGTCTTGGATATTCAATTGAGACAACAGCAGTGCTATTCTACCGGTTCTGGTTCCGGCTCCGGTTCTGTTGCCGGAGCCTCCGTTGCTGGTGCTTCCGTTACCGGAGGTGCCTCTGTTGTTGCAGGCGGTTGTGTAGTTGGTGCCTCTGTCACCGTGGTTGCAGGTGCCGGAGGCTGTGTAACTGCCTCTGTTGTATCCTGCTCTGTCGTATCCGGTTGCCTGGTTTCCTTCTCTGTCGTCTTCTTTTTCTTATCTTTGTCTTTCTTCTTTTTCTTCTTATCCTTTTCGTCGTCTTCTTCTTCCTCTTCAGAACTTGAACCGGTATCTTTCCAATCTTTTGTGGATCGTACCCAGGTATAATCCGGGAAGCTGATGTCTTTCAAATCTTCATGAATCTCTATCATATAGTCATGCCAGATCTGACCCGGATAAGTAGAACCCCATAATCCTCTTGTGGCCTGCGGAGTATCGTAACCGACCCAGACACTGGTTGTATAGTATGGAGTAAATGCACAAAACCATCCATCGGTATTGTTGTCAGTTGTACCCGTTTTTCCGGCACAGGACATATTGGGAAGTCCCAGCCCACTGGCAGTACCACCTGTAAACACACCTTGCAGCATGGAAGTCATCATCCGGCAAGCATTCATCTCATACACTTCTTTTGATTTAATCTTATCACTAACGATAACATTTCCTTTGGCGTCTGTAATTTTTACAATACAGGTCGGTTTTCTAAACTCACCGTCATTTTCAATCGTAGCATAACCGGATGCCATCTCTACCGTAGTTGCTCCATATGTAAGACCACCCAGACAGCCTGCCATATTCTCACGATCTTCCAGCGTCAGATAGTTGAAATTCATGTTTAACAGATATTCCGTTCCTACCTGTGGTGTCAACTCACCATACAAACGATATGCCACCACATTCTTGGATGCTGCAACTGCCTGTGCCAGCGAGATCATGCCGGAATACGATTTTCCTGAATTTTCCGGCATATTTGCCTGCTCGAACTTATTATCATCAACTCTGGTGGATGGTGTATATCCTCTTTCCAACTGTGGTGTATATACTACCAATGGTTTGATTGTACTTCCCGGTTGTCTTGCGCTCTGATAAGCACGATTCAGACTGTATCCCTGAATCTCATCCTGGGTTCTTCCTCCTACAATGGCAACTACTCTTCCTGTTGAGTTATCAATACAAGTCGATGCACCCTGCAGGTTGTAAACTCCTGTCTCCTTATCTTTCTCCTCATCCACCGACAAGGTTTCATTGACCACTTTTTGCAGTAATTTCTGTTTTTTGGGCTCAATCGATGTGTAAATCTGATAACCACCTGTATAGAGGCTTGCATAAAACTCATCATATGCCTCACGATATCGCTTATTATATTCTATCTGTTCGTCCCTTGACTTAAACTCATACTGAAACTTAAATCCGGAAGCCGCCATCAGTGCTTCCGTTGCACAGAAATTGGTATAGGTTTCCACATAGTCATGACTGATCTTCTTCTCATCTGCCAGAACAATTTCCTCCTCCAGTGCCATCTGAAGCTCCAGTTCATTCAAATAATCCAGTTCAAACATATCATTTAGAATCTTTCTTTGACGCTCAATGGTATGGTCATAACACTTTCTTGGATCATAATAAGTCGGACTATTTGGAATCGCACACAAAAACGCTGCTTCCCCAACAGACAATTCATCTAATGATTTATCAAAATATCCCTTTGCCGCTGAACCAATCCCGTAATATCCATTGGCAAAAAATACGGTATTCAGATAAAATTCCAAAATCTGCTGTTTGGTGTACTTCTTTTCCAATTCCATGGCAATGAACATTTCTTTTTCCTTTCGTTCCATGGTTTGCTCATTTGTAAGAAAGATTCCCCTTGCCAACTGCTGTGTAATTGTACTCGCACCCTGGGTAGCCTTGAACCCATTCTTTACATAAATGTAACCGGCACGCATAATACCTTCTATATCCACACCTTTATGTTCATAAAATCTGCGATCTTCAACTGCAACCAT
>CAJOPP010000471.1 GCA_905236365.1 uncultured Lachnospiraceae bacterium | reverse complement strand
GAGGATGCACAGGGATTTGCATATGAAATATGTCAGCATAGCTGACGCAAATCCCGCGCCAAGACTCGCGAGCGAGTCTTGAATTGTTAAGTTGCATATACAATATAGCATTGGAACGAATTCAGGCTGTGGAAATAAGAACATGAGAATCGTGGAAGCCTTTGCTGAACACGATTCTCGTCTTATGTTCTGACATTGGTTCAGACGTACGCCACCGAGTGAACTGTAACAGTTTTTTAGGTGAGGGGACTTGCAGAATTATGAAATTAGAGTATAATTTGATTTATGTGTTTAATGCACGGAGACGGAGGTAACGTGAAAATGAGTAAAATGACGGTTGTGCTAGCCTAAACCGGCAATTTTAAAATGAAATATTGAGCTTAAATTGATGTGAAAAAAGACTGTAATTTTGGAGGTGCAGCATATGGCTGATTCTAATAATGGTAAAAATGAGGATAATAATGATAAAAAGGAAATGGTCGTTCGGCAAAATAAAGAACTTGCAATTCCTCGCACAGGATTATCGGTAAAAGGAGAATTATCGGTAAAAGGAGAATTGGCGGTCAAAGGAGAATTGGCTGCAATTGAAGAACTTGCAACCAGAGGGGAGTTAGTGATTCCGGGAGTGCTGGATAAAAATCGAAATACCGATAAGATTATTATTGTAGAAAGTATCGAGGCAGCTGTAGAATACTTGAGCGAGACCGAGGGAAATATTTTGACGACTACCGGAGCATTGGAAATCTATGAGTATACAAATCTGGATCATTACGAAGAAAGAGTGTATTCCCGTGTTCCTTCACATAGCAGAATCATACGGGCTTGTGAGAATCTGGGAATTAAGAATCGTCATTTGATTGGAATGAATGGTCCTTTTTCAAAAATGATGAATTATGTAATGCTAAAGGATTATAATATACGGTATCTGGTACTAAAAGATTCTGGAATTGCAAGTGGATTTTTGGAAAAAATGGAAGCTGCCATGGAACTGGGTGTAACAGTAATTGTAGTGGCGTCTGCATACAATGAAAATGAGTATAATGAAGAAGAAATTGTAAAATATCTGAGGGATAACCAAAGAGATGAATAATAGGTAACAGAAGTGACAAGACGGAAGGAAAGGCGAGGAGGGGTTATTTGGAGATTGGAGAGGTTCTAGAAGGATTAGATCAGTTATTTGCGAATAGAGAAAGCAATAAGGTGGAAGATTATTTATCCTCTTATTTGGAAAAAGCATTGAAGGAGGGCGATGCTGGAAGTGCGATTACAATCATCAACGAACTGATTGGATTTTACAGAGATACTTCTCAGTATGATAAAGCAGAGGCTTACTGTGAGAAATTGCTTCCTTTTATGGAACGGGCAGGATTAGAGGGGACAATCCATTATGGAACCAGTTGTTTGAATATTGCAAATGCATATCGGGCTTCCGGCAGATTGGAAGATTCTCTGGCATATTATCAAAAGGTATTCCAGATATATGAACAGGTATTGGACAAGAAGGATTTTCGATATGCAAGTCTTTATAATAATTTATCGCTGTTGTATCAGGAAATGCAGCAGTATGAAAAAGCAAGTGAAGCTCTGTGTTCCGCATTGGAAATTGTAAAGGAATACCCGGAAGCGGTTGTAGAGCAGGCTGTGACTTATACGAATTTGGCAGCTTCTTATGTAAAGGCGGATCGACTCAATCAGGCAAAAGAGGCTTCCAAGCATGGACTTGCGATATTTGAAGATGGACGTACGGAAGATTATCATTATAGTGCAGCTCTTTCCGTAGCAGGTGATATTCAGTATGCAAGTGGTGAATATGATCAGGCAGTTTTATATTATGAGCAGGCTATGTTTGCTTTGAAGCAGCATGTAGGGGTCACACATGCCTATTTTCGGATTATTTCGAATCTTCAGTTGGCTTATGAGAAGGCAGGACATGCAAAGGCATTAAAGGGAATGACTATTGCAGAAGATTATTATAATGAATATGGAGGTCGGTTCCGGGAAGCATTGCCGGACATAGTAAACGAGATTGCATTTGCAAAAGTCGGAGAGGGTTCCGAATGTTTTGGTTTGGATGATCTCCTGTCGAAGGATCATGATTTTGGACCGGGATTTTGTGTTTTTGTTACCTGTGAACAGTATGAAGTGTATGGTAGGCGGTTAGAGCAGATTTATGAAGAACTTCCGGACGTGTTTCGCGGATTTTCCAGACCGGAACCGATTAAGGGTGCTCCTCGAAATGGGATTATCAGAATGGAAGACTTTTTTGGAAGGATTCTTGAATTGAATGCGGAAGAAACAGCATATCTCATGAAAGAACGTATATTACCAGAGAATGTTTTTCTGCGTCTGGATGACTGGCAGTTAAAAACAGTGACAAATGGTACAATCTTTTCGGGACAGGATACGATATTTGGTGATATCTATCATCAATTAAAGAAGGGGTATCCGGATTCTGTATGGCGGCGAAAGCTGGCACAGGTTTTAGGTCATATATGTCAGGATGGGCAGTATAATTATGAAAGACTGATGAAACGTCAGGATACATATGGTGCAACCCTTATGTTACAATCTTTTGAAGAAAACGTAGTAGTCTTTTTATATTTGATCAACCGGGTATATGCACCACATAAGAAGTGGATGATGAAAGAGGCAGCTACACTGGAAAAAGGGCAGGATATTCTTCAAATGATAAAAGATTTGATGGAAATGAAGCCTGATGCAGAGTCCTACCAAAAGCGGGAACCGGTGGAATGGATCGGAAAAAAGAATACAGATGATCAAATTCTGCAAAAAATTGATCAAATCGCAGAAAAAATGGTTGCTTTGTTACGAGAAGAAGAACTTACCGAATCTTCTGATTCTTACCTGGAGGGACATATTCCGTATCTGTTAAAGATGGTCGATTAATTATTTATTAAGAGACAATTCATTTTTTCCAGGCTATTAAAAATGATGCTGAAAAAAGAGGAAGGATGATTATGATCAAGGAGGCGCTATGGATAAGGAAGAATTAGTAAATGCAATTGTTGAATTGGAGTGGAAAGCCTTTGATAAGGTGGATAATTTAGGTGGAAGAGCAGATTGTCAGAATGATTTTAACACTTTTTCCGTGATGCGGAAAAGCCAGTATCTGGCATGGCCAAAGAATTTGTTGGAGAGTTTTTATGTTGATTTTATGGAAGCAAATCAAAGAAATTGGAATCTGATCACAGAAAAATACGGAAGGATGATGGAATCGACAGTTCCCGAAGAATATGAGGCGATCAAAGACAAGTTTCCGGTTTGTTCTGAGAAAAAACGTGCGATTGTCAATCAGATTGCAGAAATCCAGGTAGAGTGGATGGAAGAATTTGCAAAAGAATATCCAAATATGGCTTCTAATGCCAGAAGCATACGTTCGCAAGAAGATACACCGTACAACACTTCTTATGAGACATATTTAAAAGGAGAATTGCTGACCTATTCTGACCGTACTTTGGGGTTATACGGCTCCTGGATTGTAGAGTTGGAAAGAAGTGGTAAGAATCTTGCAAAAGAGATTATGACTAATACGGCATTATTATATGGTTATGTGTCATTGGAAGCAGCAGAAAAAGCTCTGGAAGGGTGATTTTTTATCTGGGAATATACAATATTTTTAATCTGTACAGACTGTTTCTATCGAATAGATTATGTGAATGATTCGGATATAGATAGTGGTTTTAGAGCAAACATGGACAGTTTTGTGTCACATGAAATAAAAACGAATATGATTTAAGGAGGAAAGTGAGTAAGAGTGCAAAGACATTATTAGTTTCAATGCATAGTTACATTGGACACTTGTCTGGTACTTTACTTATGGAATGATGTTATGAAAGATTATTTTGATTTATCAGGAAAATATGCATTGGTGGTTGGTGCCTCTTCCGGACTTGGAACACAATTTGCAAAAGCACTGGCAAATCAGGGGGCAAATGTGGCAATTGCAGCCAGAAGAACTGATCGTTTGAATGAACTGAAAACAGAAATTGAAGCATTAGGTGTAAAATGTTTGTCCGTTGCCTGCGATGTATCAGATGAGGAAAGTGTCATTACATGTGCCGATACTGTCAAGAAAGAATTTGGAAGAGTGGATATTCTCTGCAATAATGCCGGTATAGATATTTTTAATGACTTGTTCTCTTATTCTTCTGAGATGTGGGATAAAACTTTTGATACCAATATCAGAGGGATGTTTCTTATGAGCAGGGAAATTGGCAAGATAATGAAAGAGCAGATGTATGGTCGAGTGATCAATACGGCATCCATTGGGGGAAGATTTGCCTCCGAGGGAAATATTGCTTATTACGCATCAAAAGGTGCAGTTATCAACTTTACCAGAGGACTGGCTGCTGATCTTGCTCCATATAATGTCACTGTAAATTCGATTGCTCCGGGAGTATTTGATACGGAACTGACACATGACACTTTGGATACTCCGTTTGCGAAAGAGTCGCTGGCGAGAGTTCCGCTGAAGCGTTTTGGAAAGGAAGGCGAATTGGACGGAATTCTTATTTATTTTGCAAGTGATTCATCATCATATTGCACAGGACAGACAATCTTTGTTGATGGAGGCTCAACAATGATTCTGTGAGTTTCCAACTAACTATAGAACCAATGTTATGATGTCGGGGTTAAAACTATGCATTTTGGTCTTTCTCCGAGCTTTGTTAACAGCTACCCCTGCGTATGTCTAAACAGTAACAACTGTTACCACCGATTCTAACTTTTATAAATTTTAGGTTGAAAAAGAACTCAATTTAAGATATAATCTTGACAAGTGAGTGCTTATTGGCAGATATGCCATGGAAGAAGTACGTATGATATGTGATTTATTTAAGGAGGATTTTTAGAATGGCAACTATTTCAGCAGGTGATTTTAGAAATGGTGTAACAATCGAATTTGAGGGTAATATTTATCAGATTATCGAATTTCAGCATGTAAAACCGGGTAAGGGTGCTGCGTTCGTAAGAACTAAGCTGAAGAATATTGTAAGTGGTGGTGTGGTTGAGAAGACCTTCCGTCCGACAGAGAAGTGTGAGACTGCTCACATTGATAGAAAGAATATGCAGTATCTGTATGTAGATGGTGATTTATTTTATTTCATGGATAATGAGACCTATGATCAGATTGCATTAAGCAAAGATGTAGTAGGAGATTCTCTTAAGTTTGTGAAAGAGAACGAGAATGTTAAAGTGGTATCTCATGCAGGTAATGTATTTGCAATTGAGCCGGAAATCAACGTTGTATTAGAGGTTACAGAGTGTGAACCTGGTGTGAAGGGTAATACCGCAACTGGTGCTACCAAGCCTTGTACGGTTGAAACCGGTGCTACTTTGAATGTACCATTATTTGTAAATCAGGGAGATAAGATTATGATCGATACTCGTACAGGTGAGTATTTATCAAGAGCATAATAAATTGTAATTAAGAAATCAAAAAACCGTAGGAGTTTTATACTCCTGCGGTTTTTTTGATTCCAATTCTGTCTGATAGTGTTTTATAGCATATTTGAATTATAGATATCATAAGATAAGAATTGTGCTCAACAGGGACCCGGCAATTCTAATAGTTCTGTTGCTATAGTCTGACTTCATTTCAAAGATGAATTGATTGTGCAACTTGACGAATATACTTTAAGTAGCATACTTTTGAGATCCAAACCATATATTAAATGTATGAGGATAAAATAGTGTTTCAACAAATCAGCATTTTAAAAGTGTTTTTACTGGATGCGTTTCATTTTGCAGGTGATGACAGAAGAGTCATGCGGTTTTTTTATCAGATTTGTGAAAAGAATGACCTCTGGTATAAAGTGTAAGTGCGG
>CAJOPP010000470.1 GCA_905236365.1 uncultured Lachnospiraceae bacterium | reverse complement strand
GCTGCAGGTGGACATACGATATCTGCAGTAGTGGATTATAACAATAAACTTCCGAAAGAGATAGACGAGAGTAATAACACAAGAGATAAATCCTTTAATGTGCAGGAAAATGCAGAGGCAGAACCTACTTATACACAGGTAACAGGAAGATATGATATTGTTGTGACCGATGTAACATGGGATAAGGAAAAGATTGCAGTGGGAGATGATCTCACCTTTACAGCTGTGGTTGTGAATGCGGGAGATCAGGAAGTACCGGCAGGACAGAAGCTTGGTATTCAGTTCCAGGTAGATGGAAAGGCATATCCGTCTCCGATTACATGGAATGACCAGTATTTTGATGGACTTAAGCCTGGACAGACTGTGAAACTGACTGCTACGGGTGGTAATGAAGGAATAACCTGGAAAGC
Source organism: uncultured Lachnospiraceae bacterium (assembly GCA_905236365.1). Taxonomy (GTDB): domain Bacteria; phylum Bacillota; class Clostridia; order Lachnospirales; family Lachnospiraceae; genus CAG-590. The sequence continues at coordinate 5,321 of CAJOPP010000470.1, read as the reverse complement.
AACAGAGGGGATGCATACTGTAACGGCATGGGCAGATGATCAGGACATATATGGCGAGGGCTCAGAGACGAATAACAAATGTACAAAGAGCTTTTCAGTACCGTATGGTGGGGTCATTTATCTGGAGAATCCGGATCGACCGGATGACTTGAAGAATCTCGGTAAAAATGTCGTATTAATACCGGATACTGGTAATAACGATAGTGGTTCGACCGGTGGAAATACCGGTTCAACCGGAAACAACAGCAGTTCGAATAATGATAATAGCGGCTCGACTGAAGACAATAATGGTTCCGGCATCAATAATAATGAAATGACGGAGAGTAACAACGATTCCGGAAATGACAATGGTGACACCAATTCTAATACCGACAAAACGGATGCGTCAGTTCGCGGAGCAAGTCTTCCGTTTACTGTAATGGAGGCAGAAGATGCGAAAACGAACGGCACAGTATTAGAGAAGAACTTTAAGCTGGCTGATTTTGCAGGTGAGGCATCCGGACGCTCTGCAGTCAGATTAGATGATAACGGAGAATATGTGGAGTTTACCCTGACTTCTCCGGCAAATGCGTTTGTACTTCGAAATGCAGTAGATGAAGGAGTAAATGGCACGATCAGTCTGTATGCAGACGGTACGAGCATAGGGGACTTTAATGTAACATCAAAATTCTCAAGAGTAAATTGTTCACCGGCCACATTGGGTGATTTGGGATATGAACGCGGTGGTGACACAGTATATTGGTTATATGAAGACGCACAGTTACTGTTAGACAAGACATATCCGGCAGGTACAAAAATCAGAATTCAGAAGGATGCAGGAGATGTTTCGTGGATCTATGTTGATATGATCGAGACTGAAGAGGTGGCTCCGGCCAAAACGAATCCGGATCCAGGCCAGTATGTAGAGGTGTCAGCATCAAAAGGAATTGCAGCGGCATTAGATGAAGCCAGAATGAATCAGAAGAAAGGTATCTTTATTCCGGCAGGTGAATGGGAATTGAGTAATATGCTTTCTGTTTACGGTGGTGCATTTGAGATTCTTGGTGCAGGACCATGGTATACAAAACTTGTAGTTCCGCAGAATCAGAATAATACAGATGCAGGCTTCCGAATCTCAGAGGATGCAAAGGGAAGTACGATCAAGGATTTGTCAGCATGGGGCAATTATACATATCGTCAGGATGGACCTGGTAAATTTATTAACGGCGACAAAATGCAGAATGTAACTGTTGAAAATATATGGGTTGAGCATTTTGTATGCCTGTACTGGGGTGTTGGTTCTTCGAACAATACCTTTAAGGATTGCCGGATCAAGAACCTGTTTGCAGACGGTATCAATATGACAAACGGTTCAAACAATAACGTAATCACAAACTGCTATGCAAGAGCGACCGGTGATGATTCTTTTGCATTGTTTAGTGCAACGGATAACGGTGGGGACTATAATGTTGGAAATCGTTATTCTGATCTGACTGCAGTTTGTCCGAGACGTGCAGCATGTTTTGCAGTCTATGGCGGTTCAGATAATACATACACCAACCTGTATGGAGCAGATACGCTTACTTATCCGGGAATCACTATGAGCAGTTTGAGTTTTGGATATCAGACAAAGGGATTTGGTGACAAGGATTGTGTAGTAGATGGTGTGACGCTTGACCGTTGTGGTGGAGATTTCTGGGGAAGTGCAGGTTCCGATGATCATATTAATGATTATCAGAATTTCGGAGCCATCTGGATATATGCAGGAGACAGAATTTTCCAGAATGTGGTACTTCGGAATATTGATATCAATGATCCGATGTATTTTGGAATTCAGTTCCAGTCTATGTATACCGGAAACACGCCTGCGGCGGATCCAATGAAAAATGTAACATTGGAAAATATCAATATTAACAATGCTGCAAGATACGGTATCAAATTCCTTGTATGCGCTGAAGCCGGTCAGGGACCATGTGTGGGAAGTGCAACTTTCAAGAATGTAAAGATAACAGGTTCAAAAGTACAGGATGTATACGGATTAGATCGTTGTCCTGACTTTACAGTTGTAACAGAGAATTGCAGTTGGAAATGATCATCATGACTTGCAATATTATAATTTAAAAAAGAATACAGATTAAAAAACAGTGTACATTTTTAATTTTATGTACACTGTTTTTCTTTATATTGTTGTGCTTTCGCTTTTAAAATGGTATTCTTGGGTCAGGTGTCAAAAGCATGTATTTACGTTTGTAAATGCCAATCTGGGAGATAATAGCAGCGAGGTGTAAAGATGAAACAATCGAAAAGGAAATGGAAAAAAAGAGCAAGCATATTGGTGGTAACCGCCATGGCAGTCAGTGTGTTTGGAACAGGAGAAAGAGGAAGGGTCAATGCAACGATGTTGGAGGAGCAGATGACGGCATATCTGGATGCAACGGGGGTACCTGCTAAGCCAACATTACAACATGACCAATATACCGGCGATACAGATGGAGAGTATACGATTTCCGTAAATATGTGGTATGGCAATAATGGAACTTCCTACATCCTTTATGAGAAGCGGGGGAAAATCGGAGAATATAAGGAAGCTGCAAGGGGAGTATTGACAGATGGAAGTCCGTTGGCCCAGAATTTTACAATCGATATTACAGGGCGAACGATTCCCGGAACTTACTATTATTATCTGGAGTTGATCAATGAATATGGGAGTACCGTCAGTGACGAGATTTCCCTGAGTGTTGGTAGCACCACAACTGCAAAGTTGATTCTGGACAGAATCGATGCAGACGAAGTCGTGAACCAGTATGTGATGGAGCAGGGAACTGATACTTTCCATATTGATTATGCGGAGGCAGAGCAACCACAATATACTGTATTATCCAGTAATACTTCTGTGGTAAAGGCAGATATCGTAAATGGAGACAACCTTCGTTTAGAGGCGGTAGCCGGTGGAAGAACGGGTATCCGGTTAGAGGAAAAGGAAACCGGAGAAGTTCGCTATTTTGGTGTCCGTGTAAAGGAAGCTGACGGAACATTAGCTGATCAGACTTCTTATCTGGCATTAGGACAAGTGTCAGAGGATTCAGATGCAGACCTTAATTTCTGGAAGAGTATATCAGAGGATGATACGAACAAGCGAATGGATATCCGATATATTTATATCAATGGGGGACCTGTAAACGGCTGGAGAAGCTGGAGTGGCAAGGAACCGGAAAAACGGGTGAAATCCTATATCACGGAAAGCTTGAAGCTGGGAATGGTTCCGTATTTTGTCTATTATAATATTCCGGATGGTTCTGAGAGTTATGATGTTGATTATGAACATATCAATGATGTGGAATATATGGCAGCCTATTATGAAGATTTATTATTCTTTTTAGAGACTTGTGACAAGTATGATGCCGGGGAACAGGTTGGTATCATCTTAGAGCCGGATTTTCTTGGCTATATGATGCAAAATGGAACCTTTGATCCGGAACATACACCTGCAGCAGGAGTGGAAAGTGCTTACAGCTCCAATATTTTGAAGAGGGGGGTGGACCCGGATTTTCCCAATACGTTGGAAGGTCTGGTAAAGTCCATCAACTATATTATTAGCACGCGCTATCCGTCAGCAACTTTTGGATGGCAGTTCAATACCTGGGGATTTCGAAATGCCCCTTCAAAAGGGTTGATGCACGCAACCGAATCGATGGGGATAGAAGCAGGAAGAGAGTTTATCAGGCAAGCGGCAACAGAGACAGCACAATTTTATATGAGTGCAGGTATTCTGGAATATGGTGCGGATTTTATTTCAATTGATAAATATGGATTAGACGGTGCTTATCAGGGAAATGCAGCAGCGGATCCGGCAAATTCTTCCTGGCTGTGGAATAGCGATTTGTGGAATAATTATCTTTTTTATACTAAGACATTGCATGAGACAACGGGATTTCCGGTTACATTATGGCAGATTCCGGTAGGACATTTGAACCATTCTTTAGAAGCGGATCCGTATCAAGGAGGACTGTTCCCGGATTTGGAAAATACAGAACAGCATTATGAAGATTCAGCACCGACTTTCTTCTTTGGAGATACTTTTGAACCGGGTTCAGATGTCAGAATGGAATATTTTTCACGAAACGATTGTGGTGACAGCAAGGTGCATGTCAATGGCAATACAGTTACATACGATTCTCATATGGAAGAGGCAAAAGAAGCAGGAATCACCTGCATCTTATTTGGTGCCGGAGTCGGTTCCAGTACCGATGCGGTTGGAGAGCCGCCGACGGATAGCTATTGGTGGATTACAAAAGCCCAGCGCTATTATCAGAATCTGATTCCGTTAGATACGGTAATGTTATCAGTCAATCAGACGGAGGGTATCCTCAAGGTTGGTGAGCAGGTAACACTTGCGGCAACGGTAGAGCCGGTTGGAACTGCAGTTGCATGGAATAGTCAGAATCCTGCAGTGGCAACGGTGGAAGACGGAGTTGTTACTGCAATCCGGGAGGGGAAGACTGTAATTTATGTAAAAGCAGGAAACGTGACAAAAGAGTATGAAGTGACGGTTGTTACGGATGATAACGAACAAGAAAATGGAGAAAGCGAATCCGGAGGCGATCAAAGCGGCAGCGGGACTGGCAGTAGCCAAAACGAAAGAGGGAGCAGTCAAAGCCAAAATGAAAGCGGAAGCGGGAGTCGTCAAAGTGAAAGTGGAAGCGGCAGTAGCCAAAGTCAAAATGAAAGCGGAGGCAACGGTAGTCAGAGCGGAAATGAAACTGAAGGTAGCCAAAGTGGGAGCGAAACAGGAGGCAACCAAAGTGAAAGCATCGGAAATCAGAATAATGAAACCGGCACTCAGATGAATGAAAATAATAATACCGGTGAAAGTCGGAATGAAGGAAAGGATAATAGTAATAATGGAAGCATTGAAACATATGCAAAATGGACAAAAGTCACGACAAAAAAAACTTCGGTCAAAAAATTACAATCCAGGAAAAAAGGCAGACTCACTGTGAATATTAAGAAAAAGAATGGAGTGAATGGATACAAGATTCTTTGTGCAAGAGATAAGCAGTTTAAGAAAGGAAGAAAGTCTGTATCTGGATATAAGACAACTGTAACGTTTAAGAAACTGAAGTCAGGGAAAACCTATTATGTAAAAGTATGTACTTATAAATTGGATTCTGCAGGGGAAAAGGTATATTCGAAATATTCGAAAGTAAAGAAATGTAAGGTAAAGTAGAAGAGATACCGGCAACGTCCGGCTTAAGTTAATGACATGATGTCGGGGTCAAAACTATGCATTTTGGTTTTGCTTCGTCAAGTTGCACATAAAATATGCATTTCCACTCAGTCAG
>CAJOPP010000469.1 GCA_905236365.1 uncultured Lachnospiraceae bacterium | reverse complement strand
GTAATCGTATGCTGAAATTCCTTAAGGGCTGATGCATCTAAAATAGTGCTCTTTCCTGTGCTGTTCTCCTTTGCATAAAGTGCACAACCATAAGCACCCATGATACCAGCCATCTCCGGTCTTACAACATCATGATCGATCTCCTGTTCAAAAGCACGCAGCACTGCATTGTTCAGGAAAGTACCGCCCTGTACTACAATATGCTCGCCTAACTGTTTCGCAGAAGCTGCGCGGATTACCTTATAAAGGGCATTCTTCACAACAGAGATTGATAATCCGGCTGAAATATTCTCCACTGTTGCACCATCCTTTTGTGCCTGTTTTACAGAAGAATTCATAAACACCGTACAGCGGGATCCCAAATCTACCGGTCTATCTGCAAACAGACCCAGCTTCGCAAATTCATCAATCTTATATCCCAATGCCCCTGCAAAGGTCTGCAGGAATGAACCACATCCGGAAGAACATGCTTCATTAAGGAAAATATTGTCAATCGCATTATTGCGAATCTGGAAACACTTAATATCCTGTCCTCCGATATCTATAATGAAATCAACATCCGGTTGAAACTTCTTTGCAGCCGTAAAATGGGCTACTGTCTCAACAATCCCAAAATCCACACCAAACGCATTCATGATCATCTCTTCACCATAACCGGTTACAGCAGATGCTGCAATGTGAATATCCGGATATTTCTCATATAATTTTTCCAAAAAGGCTTTGATGATAGGAATTGGATTGCCTCCATTCGGAAGATATTCCGAACAAAGAATATTGGCATTCTCATCTACCACCACTGCCTTGACTGTTGTAGAGCCTGCATCAATTCCAAGAAATGCATCTCCTTCAATCTGTTCTATATTCTTAATATGCTCAGAATTCTTTTTGTGACGTTCGATAAATGCTTCATATTCTTCCCGGGATGTAAACAATGGTTTGCAGCTTGCATACCCACCGGAAGCTGTGTATCCATTGATCTTATCTCTCAATTCCGCCAAAGAAAAAACTTTATTTTCTTTTTTTAATGCAGCACCTATAGCTACATAGTAGAGTGAATTATCAGGAGCGATTCCCTCTAACTTGAGTGTCTCATCAAAGGCTTTGCGAAGTTCTGATAAAAAGGTAAGCGGTCCTCCCAAATACACTACCTTGCCCTCAATTTCCCTACCCTGTGCAAGACCTGCTATGGTCTGATTGACAACAGCATAAAAGATACTGGCAGAAATGTCATCCTTTTGGGCACCCTGATTGAGGAGCGGCTGAACATCCGATTTGGCAAACACACCACAGCGACTCGCAATCGTATAAATCTTCTTATAATTCTTTGCTGCTTCATTCATCTGCCCTGCTTCCATATTTAACAGGGTTGCCATCTGGTCAATAAAGGCTCCGGTACCACCTGCACAGGAACCATTCATCCTTACCTCCAGACCATCTGTCAGAAATAATATTTTCGCATCTTCTCCACCTAACTCAATGACAACATCTGTACCCGGAATCATTTTATTCACTGCGACCCTTGTTGCATATACTTCCTGTTCAAACGGAATACCCAGCGAATCAGCAATTCCCATACCGGCGGAACCTGAAATACAAAGGCTCATCTCTTTCTCGTCCGGAAACTGTTTCATAATATCATCCAACATTGCCACTGTCTTACTGGTAATCTGTGAAAAATGCCTCTGATAATCTTTGTATACAATCTGATCCTTTTCATCTAAAACAACACATTTTAATGTAGTAGAACCTACATCTAAACCTATTCTCATGCTGATACTCCTCTTTTCCTAAGTATAAGGAACTGTTCCTGTGTCCCTTTCTCTATCCCGCTTTTCTTTCTTGCACAGTTCCTCAGCTGTTTCACTGTTCCATTATTCAAAACATAGGTATTTTAACACACTTTTTTTCATTGTGCTAGACCCTAGTTTGTTGATTTTCCCGTCAATTATTTCCTATAGTTACAGTTCACTCGTTAGCCAGTAAACAGTCACCGAGTGTGGTATACGTCTGAACAGTAACATTTCCTATATTGCTGTTCAATGGTAAACCCAACTGTTTATCGATTAATCAGACACTAAAAAGTAACTTTTCCATATTCCCTTTTTCCAATAACCTTTTGATCCTGTTTCCTGACTATTAATCAATGTTCCGTGAAATGCGACAACTCACTCCCTTGCCGCAACGCAAATTTGCGATGATATTATTCTTCTTCCTTATTGTCACACCCGGTTTGAATCACTGGCTGCTTTTTTCCTCTCTTGCGATTAAATAATTCGTAAATACACGGAACCACCAACAACGTTAATAGCGTTCCATAAATTAATCCACCAATTGTAACAAGCGCCATCGGCTGTGCCATATCAGCTCCCATTCCAATTCCCATGGCCATAGTAGAAAGACCAAGAATCGTTGTCAACGCTGTCATAACAATCGGACGCAGACGATTGCGTCCCGTTATAACGATTGCGTCCCGCATTTCCTTTCCTTCTTCTATCAATTGGTTCACACTGTCAACAAACACAATACCATTATTGACTATAATGCCGGCAAGCATTACCATACCAATCATGGCAATGATACTGACATCCTTGCCCGCCAAGAACAGTGCTGCAAAACCACCGGTAAACGCCAACGGCACTGTAAACATGATAATAAACGGACTTTTAAAGGACTGAAATTGTGCAACCATGATCAGATACATAAATGCCACCGCAAGCACTAACATCAAAATAACCTGTCCCATCGCTTCCATAACAGTCTCATTTTCTCCATCATACTCAATCTCATATCCAGACGGTAACGGTAGTTCATCCAATACTTTTTTCACTTCATTTGAAACAGCAGTTGTCGTATACCCCTCCTTTACCTGACCGCTAACGGAAAGGTATCTGGTCTGGTTAATACGGGAAATGGACGCAAGTGACTCTGCATCCTCTACATCTGCAATCTTCTTTACCTTAACGTTAACCGTCTCTTCTCCTTCTTTTCCTTCAATCTTCAGATTGTTGATATCCTTCAGGGTATAGTTCTCTTCTTCCTCATCTTTGACATAAACCGGATAATCTTTAGATACCGTACTAAGTGTTGTGACCGAAGTTGCATCCGCTAATGCCTTCTGAACCCGCTGATATACCTGGGCAACCGTCAGACCATACTTTGCAGCTTTATCTTTGTCAACAATAATACGATATTCTGATGCCGCTTCTTCCAGTCCATTATCAATTTCAGTAAGACCTTCTATTTCCTCTAACTTCTTTCCAATCTGCTCTGCCAGATTCTGCAAGGTATCCAAATCCTTTCCTTTTACCCGAATATTCACTCCGGCAGTCGTAACGGCGCTCATATCCATATTGGAAGTGGTAACCGCTATCTCACAATTGAAATCCTTTGTTTTTTCCATGATCATATCTGCAATCTCTTCATTCGTATGCTGTTTGTCCTCTTTGCATTCCAAGTAATAGCTGACAGAATCAAAGGAATTATCGGAACCAAATCCCAGCATGGCAAACGATCCACCACCTGCTAAAGCTCCAATCGTTTCTATATCCTCTATCTCCAGAACCGCATCAATTATCCTGTCTGACATCTCTGCAGTCTCTGCCAGTGTTTTAGTATCTTCCGGCATAGTCATTGTCATAGACATCTGTGTCGAATCCATACTCGGGAAAAAAGAAAATCCCTTCGACAATGACAATGCGGTGCTTCCAACCAGCAACACAAGTGCCACAAGAAACACGATTGCCTTATGATTTAATACAGAAGGAAGAATTCCTGCATACCAGTTACTGATTCTTGTAACCAAATGATTTTCCTTTTCGGATACCTTTTCAAAAGTTCGCGATGCCACCATTGGCACAAATGTAATTGCAACGATCAGACTTGCCAATAGGGAATATGCAATTGTAAGTCCCATATCGGTAAAAAGCTGCTTGGTGATACCAGTAGTAAATACGATTGGTAGAAACACACAGACCGTAGTAAGTGTAGATGCTGTAATCGCCCCTACCATCTGTCCTGCACCTTTGATAGACGCCTCGATCACAGACATTCCTTCATTGCGCAGACGATATATGTTCTCGATCACGACAATGGAGTTGTCCACCAGCATACCGACACCCAATGCCAGTCCTGACAGCGAGATTACATTCAAAGTAATTCCGCTAAAATACATCAATACGACTGCAAAGACCAGCGATACCGGAATAGATACTGCAATAATACCGGTCGGGCGGATATCCTTTAGGAAAAATAAGAGGATCAATACTGCAAGTGCAGCACCCATCAGCAGATTACTAATCACAGAGTCGGCAACCAGATCAATATACACTCCCTGGTTCATCAACTGTGTAAAGGATATACTGTCATCCTCCCCGGTCAGTTTCTCAAACTGTTTTACTATCCGGTCATCCACCTCTTTGGTGGAATACTCATTCTGCTTTGCAATGGATAAAATAATCCCCGGATTTTTATTTACTCTTGTATAAATCTCATCTTCATTGGTCGTTACAAAAACATCTGCAACATCAGAAAGTTTAATCGGATCCACTCCGTCCATTCCCAAATCCAACAGGATAAAACCGGACAAATCCTCCACATCATCAAATTTCTCACCAACACGAACCAGATAATCCACATCATCTTCCGTAACATAACCAGCCGGATATTCAAAATTCTGTGCTGTTAAGATTCCCTTTATCATATCACTGGTCAAAATGGCATCCATATCAGCACCTTCATAGGCTGCTTCCTTTGCATTTTCCAGGTTGGTTTCCTGTTCTTTGATTTCCTTCTCTCCCTGCTCTAACTGAATCTGGGCCTTGGTCATCTCACTCTTTGTCTCATTCTCTTTCGTCTTTAAATCTACATAATTGTCATCAATTGTCTGTTTTCCTTTTGTAATTTCCTTTTGTGCACTCTTTAATTGTTTTTTTCCTTTTGTAATTTCAGTCATTCCTGCACTCAACTGTCCTAACGAAGTCTGCAAACCGGTAATATAAGCCGGAAGTGTGTCAAACGTCAGTGGATTTCCATCCTGATCCGCTTGTTCCGCCAGTTTTTCTTCCATAGTCTGCATCGTAGCCGTCAGCACTTGCAGTTGTGCCATCATACTTTCATCCTCCGGCATCGCCGCTATTGCTGCCTCCAGCTGCGCTTTTTGCTCTACCAGAGTCTGATAACCGGTAAGCAGTTCTTGTAGGGAAGCAATCCCCTGTTCTAACTGCGTTTTTTGTTCTGACAGTTCTTTTTCCTGCGTTTCTAACTCAGTCAGTGCATTTTGGGCATCTTCCTCCGATTTGTTCAAATCCTGCTTAGCATTTTGTATCTGCACTTCAGCCTTTGCAAATGCTTTGTTTGCAGTTGCCTGTCCACTGACAAGCTGACTTTTCCCGCTGCTGATCTGGTTTTTTCCATCCTGTAATGCATCCTCAGCTTCTGCAAATTTATCATCTAATGCTTTTTTGACCTTTTTATTGATTGCTTTTACCTTATCCTTACGGATTATGACCTGAACGGATTCTTCTAACGTACCCATTGTAGTCACGGAAGCTACACCTTCTATACCTTCAATGGAAGCAGAGAGGGTATTTTCAACATATTCACTGAGTTCCACCCGGTCTGCCCCTTCTTTGTCCACTGCAGCAACCATAACCGGTAACATATCCGGATTCAGTTTCATAATGATTGGATTGCCAACACTATCATCAAAATAATCCGTGATCTGATCCAGATGCTCTCTCATATCAATAGTTGCCGTATCCATATTAGCATCAGAGTTAAACTCCAGGATGACCATAGAATAATTCTCTGAAGAGATTGATTGTATATTTTCAATATTATCAATCGTTGCAATTGCCTGTTCAATTGGTTTCGTTACTCCCGTCTCCACCGCTTCCGGACTTGCTCCCGGATAGGTTGTGACAATTACCGCATATGGAAGCTCCATATCCGGCAGAAGATCCGCTGTCATTTTCGTATATGCCACCACTCCCAGAATGATGACAAGTATAATCCCCACGATAACAGTATACGCTTTTTTTACGCTAAATTTTGTAATCATTACTTTTCCTCCATCTATATATCATATGATTTCACTCTCCGTTTATTCATTATCTTGTCCTCTTTTGAACAGAAAAAATCTCCTTTTCCTGTTCAAAAGAGACCCTTGCCGCAGTTGCTTCAACCATGACCTTTTTCATCCTTTCAACATCATCTACAAAGATTTCAACCTTAATCACAACGTCCTGACCATACTCGCTGTCTTGAATATCTATTCCGGCATTTCCCAATATATACTGTATCTTCCCCAGGTCTGTATAGTTCGTTTTCACACTGAGCGGAACCACCATCCGTTTACAAACAATCTCAGTTGCCGTTATGCATGCTTTTGCAGCATCAGTATATGCTCTGACCAATCCACCTGTACCAAGAAGTGTTCCTCCAAAATAACGGGTCACAACAATGCATATATCATGCAGCTGTTCCCCTGTAATTACTTCCAATATGGGTTTTCCTGCTGTTCCTCCCGGTTCACCGTCATCACTGAATCGTAATAATGGCTGCTCCCTACCGATTGAATATGCATAACAATTGTGCCTCGCATCATAATGTTTTTTCTTAATTTCCGTCACAAAAGAAATCGCTTCTTCCTCAGACTCCACATGGCGGACATATCCAATAAATCTTGACTTTTTTTCTATAATCTCTCCGACTCCTTCCTCCAGAATCGTAACATATTCCTTTACCATCTATTTCACCCCTGTTAACAATATAAGGATAAGCACACCTTTGCTGCACTTACCTTTCGATATCATAACAGATTTTGCCTGCAAATGCTACCAAAAACAAAAATTATTTTCCTTATTCAACTTTTTCCGTAGGCAAATAAATAATATAATTTGAATAAATGTGGTAATTTATGTCCATATTTGATATACTATAATCTATTAGCGAAATTTTAACCATGAACAGTCATTCAGGAGGCAATATATGAACTATTCAAAGAGAAATACACAAAAGAAACAAAAACGTCTGGTGTCCAAAAGTACAAAAAATCAAAAAAAAATATCTTACCTAATATATAAATGCTTTCTATTTACTATTTTGTTTTGTATTTTTGTCGGCTGTGGAGCAGGAATCGGCATGTTTACTTCTATCATCAATAACGCCCCGGATATTGATGATATTAAGGAAGGCATTCAGTTAGAAGGCTTTCAGACTACGATATACAACCAAAAAGGAAAAGAAATCACCACTCTTTCCACTGCCAACTCCAACCGTATCTATATAAAGTATGATGACATCCCGGAATCTCTGATCAATGCCTTTATCGCCATTGAAGATGAGCGTTTTTGGGAACATAACGGTGTAGATGCAAAGGGTATCCTCCGAGCTTTTTTTGTAGGTATAAAAAACCGAAACTTTTCAGAAGGTGCGTCTACAATCACCCAACAGTTGATTAAAAACCAAATTTTTAATGTCGGTCTTAATGAAAGTACTTTCTTAGATTCCTTAAAACGTAAGATTCAGGAACAGTATCTGGCAATCGAGTTAGAAAAACAAATTGACAAAAAGGATATTTTAGAACTATATTTAAATGCCATTTACTTAGGCTCAGGAGCAAACGGCATTCAAACTGCATCTGAAACCTATTTTGGAAAAGAAAACTTAAATGAATTAACACTTTCCGAATGTGCCGTTATTGCTGCAATCACACAGAGCCCGACAGCAAACGACCCAATTCTACATCCTGAAACGAATCAGGCTAGAAAAAATACGGTTCTCCAAAAAATGTTAGAACAGGGAATGATCAACACTGCAGAATACAATGAAGCCATTGCCGACGACGTCTATGCCAGAGTTTCCCTCAATAATCAGGAAAGCAATACTACCTCAAAAACATATAACTCGTATTACATCGATGCTGTAATCAATACTCTTTCCAATCAATTAGTGAAAGAATTTAATTATACTGAAACACAGGCATATAATGCCATTTATTCTGGTGGATTGAGCATCTATATCAATCAGGATGCCGCCATCCAGAAAATATGTGACAATGAGATCAACAATCCCGACAATTATCCTGCAGGAACCAGTGTTG
>CAJOPP010000468.1 GCA_905236365.1 uncultured Lachnospiraceae bacterium | reverse complement strand
TAATGCAAACACATTCGAGATGGAAGATGTGGTGCATGACAGTTTTGCTTTTCAGTTGACGGATGAAAGTACCGCAGAGCAGGTCGTATATGTGCCGGAAACCGAGGTGAAGTTGAATGATGCGGTCGGCTCTGTTGTGGATGAATTGATTGTCAATAAGACAGAGTTGACAGTTGCGATCACATTGAAGTGGCATGCGACTAAAGAACTTGATGATGAAAACAGAGTGGCATGTGATACCGATTATCGTTTTTATACAGAGGACGGTAAAGAACTTCGGTTTATAGAAGAAGCTGGACCCGGCATTTTGTGGAAAGGAGATGGTTTCTATGAAGAGACTCTTGTCTATGAAGTGATGGATTTGCCGGATACCCTGATCGTAAAGGCAGTCGGTGTTGAACATGATAAGGAAGAGTATGGTATGGTGCGGGTTCATTTGCAATAAGACTGAGATTGCATAAAGCCGTGGGTTACTGGCAGCCGAATTTTGTCTTTTATGTGCTTTATTATTGTATTCTTAGCGGTTCTATGATATTATAGTATTAACTAGACCTAGTCATAAATATCTCTGTTTCAAGGATGGAACACGATGTTTATGGTTCTATCGCATAGTTGAATTTCCACGGAAGGAGGTAGAATAATATGCTGAATCTGGATAATGTCTATAATTATTACAACACTCATCTGATTGCACCAAAAACCAATAGCAGATTTAATTCTCATAAGAAAAACGACTTGAAGAATGTGTATAACAGCATGGTAAAGCAGAATCAACATTCTCCGCTTTATAAGTTCGCTTTTCCGGATTCCACGCAGGCATTTGCGATTGGAATTAAAGAAGCTGCCATGTCATTGGAATCGGAGAGTAAGTCTTTAGGCTCTCACAGTGACAGCGTATTCGAAGAATTTATGGCAGTTTCCGGTAATGAGAATGTTCTGTATGCAAACCTGACGGGCGAAGCTGCAGAAGGCTTACCGGACAAATTATCCATTCGGGTAAATTCATTAGCTACCGGACAGACCAATGTGGGTACCTATCTCCCATCTGGTGAGGCATCCTTTTCTCCGGGAGAGTATTCGTTTGGGATTGCCGTGGGCAGGAATCAGTATACCTTTAATCTGGCAGTGAGAAGTGGAGACACGAATCTGGATATTCAAAGGAATCTTGCTGCTGCTATCAACAATAATGAGATTGGTGTACATGCAAGTATCCGCAACAATCGTGTGGAAGGAACCAGTGCATTGGTGATTCAATCAGATGCATTGGGACTGGAGGATGGTGAAGATACCGTTTTCCAGTTTGATGAAGCGTATTTGGAGAACGACATTACTTCTGTGTTGGGCATCGACCATATAGAGGTTGCTCCGTCAAATGCGGAATTTTATATCAATGATACTTTGCATACTTCTAACAGTAACCGTATTTCCCTGAATCATGCTTTGGATATTGATTTATTATCGACAAGTGATTCGGAGGTTCCTGTTTATCTGGTGCCGGATGAGAAGAAGATAACGGAGAAATTGGAGGATTTTCTTTCTTCTTATAATCAGTTAGTGGATATTGCAAAGAACGGAGATGATCAGCGAGGTGCAACCCGGTTGCTTAGGGATATTAAGAGCATCACCAATCGACATCAGGAAGCTTTGTCTTCGGCAGGATTTACCATTGATGAGAATGGTCACTTGAATCGTTCCGGGGAAATCAATAGCGGAGAGGTTCGTTCCCTGTTTGACGATGAACTGTCTTCTTTCCGTAAGGATATTAAGCGGATGACGCAGAAGATGACCTTGAACCCGTTGGACTATATTGACAAAGTAGTCGTTACCTATCCGAATACCACAGGAACCTATCCGAATCCATATATGGCATCAAAATATTCAGGATTGTTATTTAACGATTATGCATAAGAAGTTAGAAAAAAGTTCTTGACACACCTTGATTCGTGTGTTATCTTATTTAACGATGAACTGCCGAAGACAGTAGGTACCATTTTGGTGTAAGCATAGCGCCTACCGAGGAAGAATCGTTAAATTGACGTTTCGCTCTATGTCTTTGGACATAGAGCTTTTCTTTTATCGAAAGCTGTTTGCAATGGTCGCAGAAGATCCTGCATACAGTTTCATAGATATCGCGCAGTCATTAAATATTATAAGGAGGCGCAGTAACGATGGCAAAGGTTGAATTAAAGCAGCCAATCATTGAAGAGATTAAGAACTATCTTCAGGACGCTCAGTCTGTTGTTGTAGTTGACTATCGTGGTCTTACTGTTGAGCAGGATACCAGACTTCGTAAGCAGTTAAGAGAAGCTGGTGTTGTATACAAAGTATACAAGAACACAATGGTTCGCTTCGCAATCGAAGGTACCGAGTTCGAATCTTTGAAGGACGATTTAGAAGGACCGAATGCAATTGCTATCTCTGCTAATGATGCAACAGCTCCGGCAAGAATTCTTGCGAAGTTTGCAAAAGAAGCAGAAGCATTGGAGATTAAGTCTGGTGTAGTAGAAGGTACTTACTATGATCAGGCAGGAATCAAGGCAATTTCCAGCATCCCTTCCAGAGAAGAGTTACTTTCCAAGTTCCTTGGAAGTATTCAGTCACCGATTACCAACTTTGCAAGAGTGCTTAATCAGATTGCAGAGCAGCAGGGCGGTGCAGCTGAAGCATAATCAAAAGTGCTTTAGTAAGGAGCTGCAAAGTGCAGCTTAGAAGATTTCATTTTGGAAAATAGTTCGATTATGCATAGCATAATTGATCGTAACGAAGATGCAAGGCATCAAATATTTTTATAATGGAGGAATTACAAGAATGACTACTCAGGAATTTATCGAAGAGATCAAGAAGTTAAGCGTATTAGAGTTAAATGATTTAGTAAAAGCATGTGAGGAAGAGTTCGGCGTATCTGCAGCAGCAGGTGTTGTCGTTGCAGCAGC
>CAJOPP010000467.1 GCA_905236365.1 uncultured Lachnospiraceae bacterium | reverse complement strand
GTGTATCTGTTCAGCCTTGCTGAATAGATACATTGTTTTTTCAAAAAAGCCTGCAGACAGTAAATGCTGTCTGCAAGCTGAATGTTCTGGCGGAGAGCATGGGATTCGAACCCACGAGCCGGTTGCCCGGCGACCGCATTTCGAGTGCGGCGCGTTATGACCACTTCGCTAACTCTCCATTTGTTTGTGTATTTGTAACTGTTTATGCAGAAAAGTATCTATTCAGCAGGGCTGAATAAATACATAACAGGCTACAAAACCATAGAGGACGGGAAAAGATATTTTCTAATCCTCTTTTTTATTTATATAGTATAAACGAATTTTTTGAAAAATTCAAGAAGGTTGAAAATAATTATGCTTTTGTTGGTAACAGTTGGTTACTGTTCAGACGTACGCAGGGATGGAGAGTAAACTGTTACGAAATGTTATAATTTTCTGACAATTTTAGCACTCACCTATTGACAGTGCTAATAATATGTGCTATTTTTATATCAGTTAAATTTAAAGCACATAGATTTTATGAAGAATTATGATATGAAAGGTGGGACTGATTATGAACGCAGAGAAATTTACGAAAAAGTCATTGGAAGTAGTAGAGAATTGCGAGAAGCTTGCCTATGAATATAACAATCAGGAGATTGATCAGGAGCATATTTTGTATAGCCTGCTTACCGTCAGCGAAAGTCTGATTGCCAAGCTGATCGAGAAGATGGACATTGATCTGGAACATTTTTCAAAAGAAGCAGAGAAGTTGGTGGCGTATCGTCCAAAGGTTTCCGGAGGGAATCTGTTTACCAGTTCTGATTTCCAGAAAACATTTGTACATGCAGAAAAAGAAGCACAGCAGATGGGGGATTCCTATATTTCGGTGGAGCATATTTTTCTTGCTTTGTTAAAATATCCAAATAAAGCATTGAAAGAACTCTTTACTGAATATGGGATTACTACAGAACGATTCTTAAAGGTATTAGCTGAGGTAAGAGGCAATCAGAGAGTTGAGAGTGACAATCCGGAAGCTGTTTATGACAGTTTGGAGAAATATGGTTATGATTTGGTAAAACGGGCAAGAGAACAGAAACTTGATCCGGTTATTGGCAGGGATGCAGAGATTCGGAATATTATTCGGATTCTGTCCAGAAAGACGAAAAACAATCCGGTTCTGATTGGTGAGCCGGGGGTTGGTAAGACTGCTGCAGTAGAAGGATTGGCACAACGAATCGTAAGAGGGGATGTACCGGATGGTCTGAAAGATAAACAGATTTTTGCATTGGATATGGGGGCATTGGTTGCAGGTGCTAAGTATCGTGGAGAGTTTGAGGAACGCTTGAAGGCAGTGCTTGACGAAGTGAAAAACTCAGATGGTGAGATTATTCTGTTCATTGATGAACTGCATACGATTGTAGGTGCAGGGAAAACAGACGGAGCGTTGGATGCCGGCAATATGTTAAAACCGATGCTTGCAAGGGGAGAACTGCACTGTATCGGTGCCACAACTCTGGATGAGTATCGTAAGTATATTGAGACGGATGCTGCATTGGAACGTCGTTTCCAGCCGGTCATGGTAAATGAACCGACTGTGGAGGATACTATTTCCATATTGCGTGGCTTAAAAAGCCGATATGAAGTCTATCATGGTGTAAAGATTACGGATAGTGCGATTGTTGCAGCAGCTACGTTGTCCGATCGTTATATTTCGGATCGTTTCCTTCCGGATAAGGCAATTGATCTGGTAGATGAGGCGTGTGCCCTTATTAAGACTGAGCTGGATTCCATGCCGGTGGAGTTGGATGAGATTAGCCGTCGGATGATGCAGTTAGAGATTGAAGAAGCAGCCCTTAAGAATGAGGAAGATCGTTTGAGCAAAGAACGTCTGGAAAAATTACAGGAAGAACTTAGGGAATTACAGGATCGGTTTGCAACTATGAAAGCAGACTGGGATAATGAAAAGATGGGCGTGGATAAGGTTCGTGCAGTCAAGGAAGAGATTGAACAGGTGAATAACGAGATTCAGATTGCACAGCGTAACTATGATCTGAATAGAGCAGCAGAACTTCAGTATGGAAAATTACCGCAGTTGCAGAAACAGCTGGCAGAGCTGGAGGAAAAGGAAACAGTAAAAGAAAAGAGTCTTGTGCATGAGAGTGTAACAGAGGAAGAGATTGCAGGAATTGTATCAAAATGGACCGGAATACCGGTTTCCAAACTGACTGAAAGTGAGAGAAATAAGACTTTACATCTTGCAGAAGCACTGCATCAGAGGGTTATCGGACAGGATGAGGCGGTAGAACTGGTATCGGATTCCATTATCCGGTCCAAAGCCGGAATCAAAGATCCGACGAAGCCGATTGGCTCCTTCCTTTTCTTAGGACCGACCGGT
>CAJOPP010000466.1 GCA_905236365.1 uncultured Lachnospiraceae bacterium | reverse complement strand
TTGCAAACAAATATGTTTAAGTCTTGGCAACGTTTTGGCAACATTTTTTACATCATTCATACAATCTTTGTACGGATAAGAGTTGGAGAACAGGATTATATATTTCTCCGATGTATGCATAACAATATATTTTATTTCAATAACATAATAAATAAAACCTTACTGATTTTCTGTAAAGTGGAAAGTCGGTAAGGTTTTTTCTTTTTATCTGTCTTTCTTTTTCAGTTCTTTTTTAATGAACTTGTCTAGTTCTTCGGATGGGACTTTTCCCCATTGTTGGTAAGTGTCGAGTTCCGGGTACTGATACCGCCATTGATCATATTCTTCTTTAGTGATCTCACCACTTTCTAATCGTGCCGCCTGTTGTTGCCATGCTTGGAACATGGTGTCAAGGGAAGAACCGGGGGCAGAAATGGAAGGATCCAGTTGTAGACAGACTTTTCCGTCAATCCGGCTGATCTTCAATCCATACATATCTTCCAATGCAAATAAGGTGTGCATAAGACCGATGTAGGTGTCTATATCCGGTACGGTAAGTGCATGAGTGCTGACATCAAAAATATCAGCCATTTCTTTTACAAGGTCATGTTTGGGTACTCTTGCTTCCGATTCGTACTGTGCCATACGGACATCTGAGGTTTTTCCCAGAAAGCCGAGCCTTTCTCCGAGCTGCTTTTGAGTCAGACCTTTTCGGTTGCGGAAATATTTGATACGTTGTCCGATTGCCATGATAAAACCTCCTAAACATAAATGTTTTTGTTTAGTATATCATGTGCAAATGAGGATAGCAAGAAGAACTTAAACAAAAAAATTTAATATTTTTCTGAAAGCCACTTGACTTAACGGTAAATGTTTAGTATGATAAATGATACAAAAACTAAGCAAATATGTTTAATGCATTGAGAGGAGGTGATTCAATGGAAGCAAAGTTATTTATGACAGTGGAGGAAGTTGCAGAAGAACTTGGCGTTTCAAAGTCTTATGCGTATAAGATTGTTCGAGAGTTAAATGCAGAATTAAATCAGTTAGGTTACTTGACCGTATCCGGCAGGGTAAACACCAATTTCTTCCGTAAGAAATTATGTTACAGCGAATAAGGAAAGGAGAGGAAGCGTATGTCGGTTTATAAAGACGGCGACAAATGGCGTGTCATTTACCGCTATACGAACTGGAAAGGTGAGCGGAAACAGACACAAAAACGTGGATTTGCCACCAAGAGAGAGGCGTTAATGTGGGAGAGGGAAGCCATGTTGAAGCAGGAGGCAAAACTGGATATGACCTTTGAGAGTTTCTTTGAGATCTACGAGACGGATAAAAAGAAACGGGTAAAGGAAAACACTTGGGAATCGAAAAGTCATGTGATCCGGACAAAGATACTTCCCTATTTTGGAAAGCGTAAGATTGCGGAAATCGAGCCGAAGGATGTGATTGCATGGCAGAATGAATTGCTGGCGTATAAAGGGGAGAATGGGGAAGTCTATTCCCCGACTTACCTGAAAACAATTCACAGTCAGTTAAGTGCCATATTCAATCATGCGGTCCGGTTTTACCATCTTCCCTACAATCCGGCACAAAGGGCGGGAACGATGGGAAGTGAGGAACACAAGGAAATGCTGTTCTGGACAAAGGAGGAGTATCTGAAATTCGCAGATGTGATGATGGATAAACCTATATCTTATTATGCATTTGAGATGCTTTACTGGACGGGGATACGGTGTGGTGAGCTGTTAGCCCTTACGCCGAAAGATTTTGATTTTGAACGTCAGACACTGACGATCAATAAATCTTATCAGAGGCTGAAGGGAAAAGATGTGATCACATCTCCCAAAACACCGAAGAGCAACCGGACAATTAAGATGCCGAAGTTTCTCTGTGAGGAAATGCAGGAATACATCGGCATGCTTTACGAAGTGGGTGAGGATGAGAGGATCTTTCAGATCACAAAATCTTATCTTCACCACGAGATGGATCGGGGAGCAAAGGCGGCAGGAGTCAAGCGGATCCGTATCCACGATCTCAGGCACAGTGCAATCTCGCTTTTGATCGAGATGGGTTTTTCAGCACTGGCAATCGCAGAGAGAGTGGGTCATGAGAGTATTGATATCACATACCGCTACGCACATTTATTTCCAACGAAACAGACGGAAATGGCAGACAAGCTGGATCTGGAACGTGCGTGCAGTCTGACAGCGGATGAAACAGTTTCGGAATTTGAACCGGAGAGAAAGAAAGGAGAATGACGATGGATAAGAATTTAGATTACAGGGGACGATGGAGAAACAAGACAGTGGCATTCCGGGTGTCACAGGAGGAAGCGGAGATGCTTGATACACAGGTACGACTTTCCGGTCTGACAAAGCAGGATTATATCACGAGGAGATTGTTGCACCGGGATATTGTGGTGCAGGGAAATCCGAGAGTGTATAAGGCGCTCCGCAACCAGATGGCAGAGATTTATGAGGAACTGCAACGACTGGAAAAGTGCAGTGGAGAAAATGACGAACTGCTTTACACCATACAGCTCGTGGCAGAGACGATGAACGGATTAAAGGAGGACGATTGATGGAAGAACAGAAAAAAGCGGCTGTTCCGACAGCATCAGCGTTGCATACGGAGTTACCAAGCTCGCATGGCCCGCTTGCTAAGGAACTTCGGTATACCGGTGCAGATGCAGAACAGCCACTATGTAATAATAACAAGGCAATTATAACAGATTTAGAGTCGCAACACAATTTGCAAACCGCAAAAAAT
>CAJOPP010000465.1 GCA_905236365.1 uncultured Lachnospiraceae bacterium | reverse complement strand
TTTACTTTTTCGAAACCAAACTCGCATATACGTTTTCGCCGCGGGCACAGGTCAAAAAAGGAATTTTACGCCTCCGGCGGGGCAACATGAACATCTGTGGCTACCGAAACTTTATGATGTTAATATCTGTTTTTTTCTGTTCGGTAAGCATAGTATTTTATTCTTTTATTGTATCTATTCGGCAGGAATGAACAGATACGCATCAGGCATGACACTGACGCACATTCCGGTATGCCTATCGCATAGGAAATATACATTTTTGTACGCATCGTGCAGTAAATGTAAGATGCTGCCTGAACAGTTACCTTTTATTCAGTATTGTTCCGACAGCATGATGTTCACCGGTGCCGCCCGCAGAGCAAGAACTTCCTCATGTATATTTTACCAGTAAACATCCCCGAAAGTTGCCTATACAGTTCCCCATCAACTTTCGAAGCCTCCGGTTCCCCACAAACAGGAATTTTTAATTTACTTGTATTATATCGGATATGGGACAAAGGTGCAACGTAAGAAATGCATATTTGTACCAATGTTTTTGTAATAGTGTTACTGTTCAGACACAATGTCATTTACTTAAGCCCTTTTTCTTGAGGGAAAGGTGTCAGTAAATCTTTCATTTGATATCGAATGAGGTGACGAAAAAGTTTGAGTTACTGATATTGCTTCACTTTTCAGTCGCCTGCATTTGCTGTGGGTGGTGTTGACAACGTAAATTGTACCAGTATCGGGCACACTGGAAGGCGAAGTTGTGTCCGATGTGCAATTGTGAAGCAAAGACTGAACGGTTACATATTTTTTGGGGGTCTGATGACGGTTGAACAGCATATATTTAGTAGTGTAAAGGATTTTTAACGAGGATTTATGAACTGCAATGCTTATAAGTAACATATAAAAAATGAAATGTATTTTTGTGGGGCAGAATAATCGAGAAAATATGGATATTCTCTAATTATTTCAAAAATATTATAATTATTTTAAAATAGGGGTTGATTTTTTGAAAAAAAAGGTTAAAATAGAGAATATGTTAGCACTCGGATTGAGTGAGTGCTAACATGCTAGAGAAAGAAAACAGTCATGTAGGGCTGGACAAAAAGGAGGAAATGAATATGAAGTTAGTACCATTAGGTGACAGAGTTGTATTAAAAGAGTGCGTAGCAGAAGAGACTACGAAGTCTGGTATTGTTTTACCTACTTCTTCACAGGAGAAGCCTCAGTATGCAGAGGTAGTTGCAGTTGGTCCGGGAGCCGTTGTAGATGGTGAGAAGATTGAGATGCAAGTTAAGGTAGGAGACAAAGTGATCTATTCCAGATATGCAGGCAATGATGTTGAATTAGATGGAGATAAATTTATTATTGTAAAGCAGAATGATATTCATGCAGTTGTAGAGGCTTAATTACAGAATAATGATCATATTGAGTCGATTCCTTTTGATAATTGCTTGGTTCGATTATAATTCGGTTGAGTAATATGAACTTGTATCATTAGTGTTTTGTAAATGAAATTAAAGATATAATTTATGGAGGTTATAGACATGGCAAAAGAGATTAAGTATGGCGTAGAAGCCCGTAAAGCATTAGAGTCTGGTGTAAATCAGTTGGCAGACACAGTTAGAGTAACTTTAGGACCAAAAGGAAGAAATGTAGTATTGGCAAAATCATATGGTGCTCCATTGATTACCAATGATGGTGTTACCATTGCAAAGGATATTGAGTTAGAAGATGCATTTGAGGACATGGGTGCACAGATTGTAAAAGAAGTTGCTACAAAGACCAACGATGTTGCTGGTGATGGTACAACAACAGCTACAGTTCTTGCACAGGCAATGATTAATGCAGGTATGAAGAATTTAGCAGCAGGTGCCAATCCAATCATTTTAAGAAAGGGTATGAAAAAAGCTTGTGATGTAGCAGTAGACGCAATCTCTGATATGAGTCAGACAATTGCAGGTAAAGAGCAAATTGCAAGAGTTGCATCAATCTCAGCAGGTGATGAGAATGTTGGAACAATGGTAGCAGATGCTATGGAGAAAGTTTCTAACAATGGTGTTATCACGATTGAAGAGTCTAAGACTATGAAGACTGAGCTTGACTTAGTAGAAGGTATGCAGTTTGATCGTGGATATATTTCAGCTTACATGTCAACTGATATGGAGAAAATGGTAGCAGAACTGGATAATCCATATATCTTAATCACAGATAAGAAGATTTCAAATATTCAGGACATTTTGCCGCTTCTTGAACAGATTGTACAGAGTGGTCAGAAGTTATTGATTATTGCTGAGGATATTGAAGGTGAAGCGTTAACAACTTTAATTCTGAACAAACTTCGTGGTACATTCCAGGTTGTTGGTGTGAAGGCTCCTGGCTATGGAGACAGAAGAAAAGATATGCTTGAAGATATTGCAATCCTTACAGGTGGTAAAGTAATCACAGATGATTTGGGATTGGATCTCAAGGAGACTACTTTGGATGACTTAGGACGTGCAAAGAGTGTTAGAGTTGAGAAAGAGAATACAATTATTGTAGACGGTGCAGGTAATGCATCTGATATCGAGGGAAGAGTGAATTTGATCAAATCTCAGATTGAAGAGACAACTTCTGATTTTGATAAAGAAAAATTACAGGAGAGACTTGCAAAGTTAGCAGGAGGTGTTGCTGTTGTACGTGTTGGCGCTGCAACAGAGACCGAGATGAAAGAAGCAAAGCTTCGTATGGAAGATGCGTTAGCAGCTACAAGAGCCGCAGTAGAAGAAGGTATTATTGCAGGTGGCGGTTCTGCATATATCCATGCAAGCAAGGAAGTAGCTAAGCTTACAGAGAAGTTATCAGGAGATGAGAAGACAGGTGCTGAAATCATCTTGAAGGCATTAGAGGCTCCGTTATTCCATATTGCAGGTAATGCAGGATTAGAAGGTGCTGTTATCATCAATAATGTAAGAGAAGCAGAACCAGGTATTGGTTTTGATGCACTGAATGAGACATATGTAAACATGATCGAAGCAGGAATTATTGATCCTGTTAAGGTGACACGTTCCGCATTGC
>CAJOPP010000464.1 GCA_905236365.1 uncultured Lachnospiraceae bacterium | reverse complement strand
GGTGAAAAAGACATCATAAAGATGAAAAATGGAGAGAGAAATGCAAGGTAAAAAAAAGAACAGCACAATCAAATTAATATTACGCATTATTCTGATAGTGACTATAGCATGTATAGGATTTCTTCTGGTTATGTCAATGTTAATAAAGAGTATGATGAAAAACGTTAAAGTAGATAAACAAATTACGATCACTACGGACGGAAATGGAAATACAAAACTTCTCCCGGATGTTGATGAAGAGAATATAGATGATTCAAGATATCGGGATAGCATTGAAGAAGCAGTAAGGTTGGATTCCATAGTAAAGGATAAAGAAGATGAATATACCCGCAAGGTAGATGAGATCATTTTTGAAATGGAAAGCGACGATTACAAGATCGTGTTTTTCAGATCCATAAAAGACCAAAAATATGAACGATTTACTTTTGCCAAATTTAAGAAAAAGGAAATGGAGGGACAGATCAAATACGCGTATCTATACAATACCATTTTTGATAAAAAAAAGGGAGGAAGGATTTGGGGAGATTTTAAAAGTTTAACGGAAGATACTTTGCGAATGAGTGATATTGATAGAGATCGGGGTGTAGAGCCCGGGAAAAAGAGATTCCTTTGGGGTGTCACGTCTTATGACGATGTATACCGTATGAAAATAGAAGGTCAGGAGCCTACGGAGATTATTGCATTCGATGTCTTTGGTAAGGAAAATTATTTTTGGTATTACGAGGACATCCAAAGTGATAAACTCTTCCGAGAAATGGAATTAACAGTGGATGAATAGGAGCACAACAGCTCTAGAACCGTATGGCTTTAAATATCTGAAAACAGATGGCCCATGTCGTATATTTGTAAATTCAGGAAAGTAACATGGAAAAAGCATTGTTTGTACGTTTGTCAACTGATGCATAGTTAAGCGGTACTTTATAATAATAGGGATATGGAGGCATGGCAATGAGTTATGTCAATAATTTTCGTTGAACTGTTGGGGGGATTTGTGGTAGTATTTATCTTGTATAAGTGCAGATATTTTGCTGTGGCGTAGCCTTTTTCCCTAAACAGGCGAAGGTCAAACACTTAAAGAAATAATAGAACTGTTTGCATAGATAAGAGGTGGAGATATGGTTCAAGCATTTTATCTTGTGGTATTGATTGCATCTCTGGGCATTACAGGCTTTTTCCTATTGAGGGCAAGACAGATTGACACAGTATTTGTGTTTTTTGAAATCAATGTGATCATGAACAGTTTGGGCAGGTATATGATTGCCGGCACCCAGTCGTTGGACGTTGCCCTCATCGGCAATACATTCTTGTATTTAGGAGCATGTTACTGCCCGCTTGCCTTAATTATAGAGATTACACAAATGTGTGAGATTAAGTTTCCAAGGTGGCTCAAATATAGTTTGCTCATTTTTTCTACGGCTGTAGTATGTCTTAGTCTGTCCATAGGAAAGTATAATTTTTACTATAAAAGTGTCAGACTGGAGCAGGGAGAAGGATATAGTTATCTGGTTAAAACCTATGGCCCGTGGCATATGACTTATCTGGTATTAACAGGAATCTATGCAGCGCTGCTGATCTATTATCTGATCTATGCGTTGAGACGACGGAGCCGTATGCCGGTGCGCACGGTGTCTGTGATCGCTATTCTAGGAGTGCTGGTGATTTTCACTTATATTCTGGAGAGACTTTTACATGCTCATATCAGTTATCTTTCGGCGGGATATCTGATTGCCATGGTGTTGCTGGTAGTGATCCATAATCACACGGAATTATATGATATGACGGCTAACATCGCAACATCTGTCGAGAAAACCCATCAGCAAGGATATTTGATTTTTGATGAAAAGCTTCGCTTTATTAAAGGGAACAACTATATCAAAGAATTATTTCCGGAGATTTTGACGGATTGGAAGATGGATGCTCCGGTGCCTCCATCAGATTCCTTCCTGTATCGCAATGTGATTTCATGGTTTCAAGAGGTATGCAATGATGAGGATGCTTTGAAAGAATCCAAGATTATTCAGTATAAAGACTCTTATTATGAAGTGCAGGTACGACAGATCGCCCGAGGTACGAAACGGGTGGAAGGTTTTGTGGTGGAATTCGTCGACAGAACCATGGAGAATCGTTATCTGAACAAGATAAAGAATTACAATGAAGATCTGCAAAAAGAAGTGGCTCGTCAGACCGAGCATATTCTGCACATTCAGGAAATGACCGTTCTGGGATTGGCAACCATGGTGGAAAGCCGGGATAACAGTACCGGCGGTCATATTCGAAGAACCAGCACGGTGGTTGGGATTTTTGCCAAGAGACTATTAGAGGAAGGAACAAAATACAATCTGAGCAAAGATTTTCTCAAGATGGTTGAAAAGGCTGCACCTATGCATGATCTCGGCAAGATAGTCGTGGATGACCGCATATTGCGCAAACAGGGCAGGTTCACGGAGGAAGAATTTGAGGAGATGAAAAAGCATCCCGTTGAGGGAGCAAGGATAGTAGGCAGTATTCTGGAGGACGTGGAGTCCAAAGAGTTTGTAGATATTGCTGTCAATATGGCACGTTATCATCATGAAAAATGGGATGGACAGGGATATCCCACTGGGAAAGCCGGAGAGGATATCCCCATTGAAGCGCGTATCATGGCATTGGCAGACGTGTTGGATGCTCTGGTGAGTGAGCGATGCTACAAAGAAGCTTATTCGTATGACGAGGTATTTTCCATCATCGAGGATTCTCTGGGCAGTCATTTCGATCCGGAACTTGGAAAGGTATTTTTAGAGTGCAGGAGCGAACTGGAAACATTCTATGATGAGGTAAAGAGTGAAGAGCACTTCTAAGGCATCATGGTGCGGAACGGTTACAATAAAATTTTATAAAAAAAGATTAACAGAATGCAAAGACATTAGACGTCAATAAATAATATACTTCTTTTAGATAGTAGTTTTGCTCATAAAACGAAAATTTAAAGGAGGTATTTTTTATGAGAAAAAATCTTCAAACGACAAGCTTGATGTCAAGGTTCTCTCTATTGATGGCACCCAAGAAGCATTGAGTTTATGAATGACCGGCGGAACAGTTACATGAAATTGTGAAAGCTCTTGATTGTTTCTTGATAATCGCACTTCGGTATGGTATCATTTGAAGTGATATCCGCTAAAGCGGACAAGGGGTATAAAAATATAAAAACGGGAGGTTTATTTGCTATGAAATCCATGGTTGAGAAATTCTCTTACATCAAGACAAAAATTGGCGGCAACAGAGAGAAGATGCACTTTGAAGATACTTTTGGGATGCCAAAAGAGGAGCAGATGCACATTACTCCGCCCAGTAAAGCCAATGTAAGAATCATCAGCGAGCTCGATTTCGCGATCAGGCTTACGAAGGAATTACAGGGAAAGTATGATGCCAATGTGGAGCAGGCACTTGACTATTTACTGGATAAAATGGATAGTCAGGGAGTGTTGACGGCGCAAGACTGTGATCGCGCGGAAGAATTCTTACTGCCTATGCAGGAGGCTTGTAAAGAGTACAGATTGATATTGGCAGCCCATGCGCATATGGACATGAATTGGATGTGGGGATATACGGAGACGGTTGCTCTGGTACTTGCCACATGTCGCTCCATCTTAAATATTATGGACGAGTACCCTGAGTTTTGTTTTTCCCAGTCTCAGGGAGTTGTTTATAAGATTGTAGAAGAATATGATCCTGAAATGATGGAAGAAATGAAGAAGAGGATTGCCGAGGGACGTTGGGAGGTTACTGCGACGGCATGGGTCGAGACAGATAAGAACATGCCGGATGGGGAGTCTCTACTTCGTCACATTCAATATACGAGAGAATATCTGGAAAAGAAGTGGGGCGTAAAGGATTTTGATTTGGATTTCTCCCCGGATACATTCGGGCATAGTGCAAATGTTCCTGAAATCGATCGTTTTGGAAATGTGAAATATTATTATCATTGCAGAGGCAATGCCAGAAAAGACGTTTTGTACCGTTTCCGTGCACCATCCGGGAACGAGGTGATCGCTTACCGGGAGCCCAATTGGTATAATGCGGCGATCACACCGCAAATCGGGTCAGGTCTTATCGAAATCTCGCACAGAAGCAGCGGCTTAAAGACGGGACTTGTGATTTACGGTGTCGGGGATCATGGCGGCGGCCCCACCAGACGGGATGTGGAGCGTGCGCTGGATATGATGAATTGGAAGATATATCCGCAAGTGAAATTCGGTACAATACGGGAATATTTCAGAGAGGCGGAGAAGATCAAAGAGAAACTTCCGGTTGTTGATCAGGAATTGAATTATTTTGCTCCGGGATGTTATACAACGCAGAGCCGTATTAAGAGGGGTAACAAAAGATTGGAGGCGGCACTTCTGGATGCGGAGGCGCTTGGCAGTCTCAGTTTCGCGAGAGTCGGACATCTGTATGCAAAAGAACAAATGAAGGATGCATGGAGAGATGTCCTGTTCACCCATTTTCATGATATTATAACGGGATCTTGTGTGCAGGATACCAGAGAGCATGCAATGGGATTGTATCAGACTTCTATGGCTGTAGCCAATACACAGCTGCAAAATGCGATGCGGGCGATCAGCATGAAGATTGACACATCATCTGTTCCGGTGGATATTGATGGATATAATTCCCAGTCCGAGGGTGCGGGAGCAGGATATGGAATAGAGAATTTTGTCGGAGTTCCCAGCACGGAAAGAGGCAGCGGGAAGACCCGTATCTTCCATGTTTTTAATACGCGTCCCGTCAAGAGAACGGAAGTTGTGGAACTTACGGTATGGGATTGGACCGGTGATTTAAGACGTATACAGGTGAAGGATTATCAGGGGAACTTGCTCCCGTCTCAGGTATTGGATGAGGAACTCTGCACCTATTGGGATCACAAGTATGTGCGTGTGCTTGTGCGCGTATCGGTTCCGGCATGCGGTTATACTACCGTCGTTTTGTCACAGTCGGAATTGCTTGAGTATCCGGTATATTTACAGGAAAGTAGCAATCAGGTCGCACGTCTTTTTGATGATTATATATTGGAAAATGAGTACATACGAGTGCGGATCGATGCACATAACGGGCGTGTCAGCTCGCTGACGGACAAAGAGACGGGAGAGGAACTGATCCGGGATGAGAAATCGGCAGGACTGAACTTCGTGGATACGGAAACCATCTCGTCCAGTGCATGGGATATAGGGAGACATCTGGCCAGCACGCCTGTAGATCAGTGCCTGCGCTTGGAAAAGGTATCGACGGGCGAGCTGCGAAACAGCGTAAAGGCGACCTATCATATCCGTAATTCGAAAGCAGAGATTACCTACGTGTTGGAAGCGGGTGCGAGGGCTCTCAGAATGGAAATGAAAATTGACTGGCATGAAATCGGAAAAGAGACGATTCCTGTATTAGATTATAAGGTACCGTTGTCCTATACGACAGATGAATTCCTTTATGATGTCCCGGCGGGAATTGCAAAAAGAGCGCCTCTGAGTAATGATGTTCCGGGATTGAAATTCGGTCTGGCAAAGAACTCATCCGGCAAGAGT
>CAJOPP010000463.1 GCA_905236365.1 uncultured Lachnospiraceae bacterium | reverse complement strand
CTCAAAACAGGAAGACACAAAAAACAAGGTGTAAAGTTTTATATTTTTCCTTATTCACGACACTTTCACTCCGTGCAGTTTTCGCTCTATGAAGCTCCTTGCATGCACACAAAACTTCGTAGGGCGCATTTTTTCATGTCGACTATCGTCTCCATGAATTTTTCGCATTATGACGGTTCAAGCATGCTCGACCGTCGCCATGCTCATTTTTTCACATCGCCTTTGGCTCCGTGAGGTTTTCGCTCTATGAAGCTCCTTGCATACATGCAAAGCTTCGCTGCACTCATTTTTTCATAAAACTTTACACCTTATATTGTTCAACGCTATTTCATCTATTAACTTTATGATAAAGATCGTAATATAAGAATCAATCCGAAATGCTCTCTTTTCCGTTTTCATGCAATTTCTAGATTGCTCTTACCTTTACAACACCTTCTACTGCTGCTAAAGCATCCTGGATTTCATTATCAATTTCGGACTCTACATCTAAAATTGTATACGCCCAATCACCCTTTGACTTACTTACCATATTGGCGATATTGATGGACTTGTCGGCAAAAACACCTGTAAATCTTGTCAACATATCCGGAATATTTTTATGACAGATTGTTACTCTGGATGCAGTTGCACATATGCCTGCATCACATGCCGGATAATTGACAGAGTTCTTAATATTACCATTCTCAATAAAATCTGCAATCTGCTTTACTGCCATGATTGCACAATTATCTTCCGATTCCTCAGTAGAAGCACCCAAATGTGGCAATGCAATCACATTTTCAACTCCGGCAATAGCAGGATTTGGGAAATCGGTTACATACTTGGCAATTTTTCCGGAAGCAAGTGCTTCTTTAATATCTGCATCATTCACTAAAGTATCTCTTGAGAAGTTCAAAATACGGGTGCCGTCTTTCATCATTGCAAATGCCTCTTTATTGAGCATACCCTTTGTGCTCTCCAAAGCAGGAACGTGAATAGTAATGTAATCACACTCTCTATAAATGTCTTCTACATTCGTAATATGCTTGATATGACGGGAAAGAACCCATGCGGAATCAACCGATACAAATGGGTCATATCCATATACCTGCATACCCAGACGAAATGCTATATTCGCAACCTTGGCACCAATTGCCCCAAGACCAATAACACCTAACTTCTTACCCTGAATCTCATTTCCAGCATAATTCTTCTTCTGCTTTTCTACCTTCTTTGCAATATCCGGATCATCTGCATTCTCTTTTACCCAATTGTATCCACCCATCAAATCACGGGAAGCAAGCATTAAACCGGCCACAACAAGTTCCTTAACACCATTGGCATTTGCACCTGGTGTATTAAATACAACAATACCTCTCTCTGCACACTCCTCTAATGGAATATTGTTGACACCAGCACCTGCTCTTGCTATTGCTACAAGGCTATCCGGCAACTCCAGTTCATGCATGGAAGCAGAACGTACCAAAGCTGCATCTGCATTGTCAAGACTATCTACGATTTCATAATTATCAGAAAATAACTTCAAACCACAATCTGCGATTGGATTTAAACAATTTATTTTTGTCATTTCATACTGCTACTAATCCATATATAAAATTTATATGTTGGATGCCATCATCCTTTAATTAGTAGACACTCCTTTCCTTATATTTTATATTTTTTAATTTATTTTGCATTATTTGCTTCAAATTCTTTCATGAACTCAACCAGCTTCTCTACACCTTCAATCGGCATTGCATTGTAAATAGAAGCTCTCATACCACCAACAGTTCTATGCCCTTTCAGGTTCACAAATCCTGCCGCAGTTGCCTCCTTCACAAACTTCGCATCTAACTCTTCATCACCTGTTACAAATGGAACATTCATCAAAGAACGGTCTTCCTTTACAACTGTTCCCTTAAATAACTTAGAAGAATCCAGGAAATCATAAAGGATCGCTGCTTTCTTCTCATTATGGATCTTCATTGCTTCAAGACCACCCATCTCTTTTACCCATTTGAATACTTTGCCGCAAATATAAATACCATAAGCCGGTGGAGTATTATATAAAGAATTTGCATCTGCCTGCGTCTTATACTTTAACATGGTTGGAGTTCCCTCTAATACATCATCTGTAATTAAATCCTCACGAATAATAACCACTACAACACCTGCCGGTCCTACATTCTTCTGAACACCAAAATAAATCAGACCATAATCCTCTACATTGACTGGTTGTGATAAAATATCAGAAGACATATCTGCTACTAAAATTTTACCTTTTGTATTTGGAAGCTGCTTATAAGTTGTTCCATAAATTGTATTATTATGACAGATATATACATAATCTGCATCATCATCAATCTCTAAATCGCTGCAATCCGGAATATAGGAAAAAGTCTTATCTGCAGAAGATGCAATTGCCTTTGCATTACCATACTTCTTTGCTTCTTCAAAGGCTTTCTTTGCCCACTGTCCTGTAATGATATAATCTGCTACACCATTCTTCATCAAGTTCATCGGAATAGCTGCAAACTGCTGGGATGCTCCACCCTGTAAGAACAACACCTTATAGTTGTCAGGAATCTTTAATAAGTCTCTCAAATCCTGCTCTGCAGTCTGGATGATCTCTTCAAATGCTTTTGAACGGTGGCTCATCTCCATAACACTCATTCCAGTACCGTTGTAATTAAGCATCTCGTCTGCTGCCTGCTTTAACACTACCTCTGGTAATACAGATGGTCCTGCTGAAAAATTATACACTCTTTCCATTTTATATATATCCTCCTAATAATATATTGCTTTTTTCTTTCTGTGAACCTTTTTGCTATATTATACTTTCACATGTCTATCAGTATATTTTTATATTCATTCACCAACAAATCAACTCTAATGTGCCTTATAAATCTTCCTCTGAGAAGCTGGTTGAAATTGGCTGACCTGCTGCTACCATTGGCCATACCTTATCATCCTCTCCAATCTGGGCGTCAATCACACAAGGTCTGCCAGAATCCAATGCTTTCTTAAATGCATCTTCAAATTCTTCAATAGTAGTTGCCTTAAAAGCCAATGCTCCCATACCTTCAGATACTTTTACAAAATCAACAGCATCATTCAAAACCGTATTTGAATAACGCTTATCATAGAATAATGTCTGCCACTGACGAACCATTCCTAATACATGGTTATTAAGTACTACCTGAATAATCGGAATATTATAACGAACTGCAGTTGCAATCTCGTTCATATTCATACGAAAACAACCATCTCCTGCGATATTGATGACCGTTTTATCCTTTCTGCCAACTTTTGCTCCAATACAGGCTCCAAGACCATAACCCATGGTTCCCAGACCTCCGGAAGTCAGCAACTGTCTCGGTTCTTTGTACTTATACATCTGAGCTGCCCACATCTGATGTTGTCCAACATCTGTTGTAATGATTGCATCTCCATTCGTCAATTCATAAATCTTAGAAATCGCTGTTGGACCCGTTAAAATATTTGTTGAATACGGATTCGGGTATTTCTTCTCCAATGCCGCAATCTCATCCAGCCACTCCTTATTGTCCTTTTGCTCAACTACTTTATTTAATCTGCGTAAAATTTCCTTTGCATCACCTACAATGCTTGCATCAACCACAATGTTCTTATTGATTTCTGCAGGATCAACATCAATCTGTACAATCTTTGCATTGTTAGCAAATTTCTTTGCATTACCAATTACGCGGTCAGAGAATCG